>NZ_BDGM02000021.1:0-55118 GCF_001748485.2 Tepidibacillus sp. HK-1
GCCATATTCGCTACACAGATCTTTGACAGAAGTGCCTGAATGATACAAATCCACAATCGTTTTCTTAAAGTCATCATTGAATTTTTTGCGTTTCATATTGGACACATCCTCTCCCGTTTTTATTGTAAGGGACTTAACTAAGTTGTGTCCATGAAACTATACTAACATCAATTTGTTGTTGCATTTAATTTTACAATGAACCTTCGTTTTTATGAACATCTATATTAAACAAAAATGTTGATGACAGGATTATTCTTTCATATAATGAACATGTTTGTGATTACTTATCTTTACTAAGACAAAGCGTTGAGGTGATTAAATTGAATCATTTTTTTAAACTTCAGGAACGGGGTACAACCGTTTCTACAGAATTTTTAGCTGGGTTAACTACATATTTGACAATGGTATATATTGTTATCGTGAATCCTGCCATCTTAAGTGATGCAGGAATGGATTTTAATGCTGTATTTATTGCTACGATTATTACAAGTATGTTAGCGACGTTAATTATGGGTTTATTTGCAAATTATCCTATTGCAATTGCTCCAGGTATGGGGTTAAATGCTTATTTTACTTATACGATCGTAAAAGGCAATGGTGTTCCATGGCAGGTTGCATTAGGTGCTGTCTTGGTTGCTGGAATTTTATTTGTTTTACTTTCTGTCACTAACTTTCGAAATATCTTAATCAATGCAATTCCTAAAAATTTAAAATATGCCATTACAGCAGGAATTGGTTTATTCATTTCCTTCATTGGTCTACAACATGCTGAAATTGTTGTTGATTCCCCTGCAACATTGGTCACAATTGGTGATTTCTCTAAGCCAATGACTCTTTTATCCATCATTGGGTTAACCATCTCTTTGATTTTAATGGCGTACAATATAAAAGGGTCATTATTTATTGGGATGATTATTACCTTCCTTCTCGCTTGGATATCTGGACACGTTTCAATACCCGAAACGATTTTTGCGATGCCAACTGGACTTTCAAAAACTGCGTTTCAAATGGATTTAGGCGGAATATTTGAGCATGGATTATATACGGTTATTTTTACTTTTCTTTTAATTACCCTTTTTGATACGACGGGAACGATGCTAGGTGTTGCGGAACAGGCAGGGTTAATGCGTGACGGGGAGTTTCCTAGGGCAAGATCTGCATTTTTAGCAGACGCTTTTGGTGCTACTTTTGGTGCTTTAATGGGGACAAGTCCAACGACAGCCTATATTGAATCCACTTCCGGAGTTGCTGTTGGTGGAAAAACTGGACTCACCGCCGTTTTCGTTAGCATACTAATGCTTGTGACTCTATTCTTTGCACCAATCGCACAATTACTAGCAAGCATCCCAGCAGTAACTGCACCTGCTTTGATCATCGTTGGCTTCTTCATGATGAATGGGTTAAGAAAAATTGATTGGCACGATTTAGAAGATGCCTTTCCTGCTTTCTTAGTTATTGTTACTATGCCGTTAACCTATAGCATTGCAACTGGAATTGGAATTGGTTTTATTGTTTATCCTGTGTTAAAAGTGATACGAGGCAAGGCAAAAGAAGTACACCCAATTTTATTTTTATTTGCAGTTCTCTTTTTTATCCAGCTAGTCTTTTTAAGCCATTAAATGTTTCTTAAAATCTAGGTAGGGTTTATAATAGATGTAAGTTTATATAAAGGGGGAAGCGTAATGATTGTATCTCATCTTCGGGAGTTAAAAACAATGAAAATGGATCATCCTGATGCCAAAGAAGTTTTAAAAAAAGTTTTGGTTTCACCAGCAGAGGGTTGGGAAGGTTATGTCATGCGAGTATTTGATTTGGGAGAAGGTGGACATTCACCTAAACATAGTCATCCTTGGCCACATATCAATTATATGATTCAAGGGAAAGGAATCCTACATATTGATGGAAAGGATTACGAGGTTGAAGAAGGTTCATTTGCCTTTGTTCCACCAAATAAGGTCCACCAATTTTCCAATCGAGGTTCAGAAACATTTACATTCATCTGTATTGTTCCTGAAGAAGGGGATAAATAAGATAAGTTTGTATATTCCAACGCGCTCCGTTGTCCGTGTATTTCTTCTAAGGGAAGAAAGTTATACTTTCATTAACATTAAAAAATAGCAAAATATAGTTAAGGGGTAGTTATTGGGATAGCGCGTTCTTTACCATCTCATAACTCCCCTTTTTATTTGTAGACATTTATGACTTATTTATAGATTTTATCAATCGTACCCCCGCCAAGGCAAACTTCTCCATCATAAAATACAACGGCTTGTCCAGGAGTAATCGCTTTTTGTGGATCATCAAAGATTACCTCACAGGTCTTATCTGTTTGAATACGTACACGTACGCCTTGGTCAGGTTGACGATAACGAAATTTAGCTGTACATTTAAACTCTTGTTCAGGTTTCTGTTTACTGATCCAGTTCACATCTGTCGCAAATAAACCTTTTGAGAATAGACTTGGATGGTTTTCACCCTGTACAACATAAAGGATGTTATGTTCTAAATCTTTCTCCGCGACAAACCATGGTTCACCTGTTCCTGAACCACCGATGCCTAAACCTTTCCTTTGGCCTAAGGTATAGTACATTAACCCATGGTGTCTTCCCTTTAATTCACCATCTAAAGATCTTATTTCTCCAGGTTGGGCAGGTAGATATCTTCCTAAAAATTCATTAAAATCTCTTTCACCAATAAAACAGATCCCCGTACTATCCTTTTTCTTAGCAGTTGCTAGCCCAGCTTCCTCTGCTATTTTCCTTACTTCCTGTTTGGTTAAGTGACCTAGAGGAAACATCGTTTTAGAAAGTTGATATTGATTTAATGCGTTAAGAAAATAGGTTTGGTCTTTCCTTTGATCAGCAGCTCGTAATAATTTGTGCTCTCCATCAATATAATCCACACGTGCATAATGGCCAGTTGCAATATAGTCGGCCTCTAGCTCTAACGCCTTTTCTAAAAATTCCCCAAATTTGATCTCTCGATTACACATGACGTCAGGATTAGGAGTTCTCCCTTTTTTATATTCATCTAAAAAGTAAGCAAATACTTTTTCAGAGTATTCTTTTTCAAAATTTACTGTATAGTATGGGATTCCAATTTGGGTAGCGACCCTTGCTACATCCTCAAAATCTTCTTCAGCCGTACAATACCCTAATTCATCTGTACTGTCCCAATTTTTCATGAAAATTCCTATCACATCGTAGCCTTGCTGTTTTAATAATAATGCGGCTACAGAAGAGTCTACTCCACCAGACATACCCATGATTACTTTTATATCTTCTGGTCTTTTTTGCATATCAATCGCCTCTCTTAAAACTGAAAAACTATAACTGATAATGAATTATAGCAGATTTCAAATAGTAATACAAAAAATATGGTTAAGATGTTAGTTGTTCAAGCCCCTCTTTATGATAGGATGCATGGATAAGAAATAGTAAAACAGCAATGCTTGAAGTAATTGCTGCCAAGGTAAGAATTGGTATAACTCCATAATAATCATACATATTCCCAAAAATATAGGGACCTAAAAGACGTCCAAAACTACCAAAGCCACCTACGACTCCTAAATAAAAAGGGGCAGCTAATCCAGTTCTTTCAGTAATAAAGGCAGGAATCGTTGGGGCAATAAGCATTTCCCCGATGGTTGCAATGATCATTCCAATAATAAAATCTAGATAGTAATGATGGAAAAAAACCATAAAGACAAAAGCAATTGCATAAAACAGAGCACTTGCAACAAGTCTAGAACTTAACGATTTAATAATCGTTCGATTTAAAAAGCTTGTAATGGGTTGACCTGCAAAAATGACAATGCCATTGATCGTCCATAAGAAACTATATCTAGCCATACTAAATCCTTGTTCATCCAAGTATGGTGCAATCCCGGAACTCCACTGAGAAGTAGAGAACCAAACAAACAGAGAGCCTAAACCAATAAATAAATACATTTTATAATCAAATAATAACTCTTTTGGTGTTTGCATCACTTGTTGTGACTGTTGACCTAAAGAATAGATTTGTGTATCTTTTAACGTTACTTTATTTAAAAGAAATAAAAAGAATAGGGCAAATCCAAAGGTTGTGAGTCCATTGAATAGAAAGATTAAATGAAAAGAAATGGTTGCAAGGATCCCGGAAAGAGTCGAACCAATGGCCATCCCTACATTATTGCTAACATAAACCACGTTAAATAATTCACGTGTTTTCTCCTTCCAGTGGAAGCCAATAAATGCGTTGATTGCTGGCATGGTAATCGACATCAGAAATCCTAGGAAAGTGAGAGTAGCCATATAAATCGTCCAACTAGAGATAAAGATAATTGAAACTTGTGCGATAGAGGTTAAAATGAGAGAACCAACAATCAGCTTTTTTACCCCAAGCTTATGAAACATAGAGCCTCCCACAATTTGGCCAATAATCCCTGCCAGTGACTGTAGCAATAATACAAAGCCTGCATCCCCATAAGACCGATGTAATACATTATGTACATATAAGGTAGTAAGAGGCCACATTAAGGCACTGCCCATGGAATTAATAAAACTGGCAATGATAAAAAATAAGGCCTCTTTTGGATAGTTTTTTAGGATCGTCATGGTATGTAATCCTTTTCTCAAGAACTTCACCTTTTTCTATGTAGTGTGACAACAAATACAAGTATACTATGTTTAAGTCAAAAAGAAACGATAAAAAAGTTTTTTCCATGAAAAAAGACTCCTAAAAAGGAGCCTCTTTATTAATTAATATGTTTATTTTGATTTGCCTTTTTTTCTTCTAGGTGATGAATGATTTCTACTTCTCTGTTCAAAATTCCCTTTTGGAATTCGCTTTCCTCTTTTATTTTGGGGCCTTTGTTCCGTTTTAACCTTTTTTACACGAAGAGGTGCTTCTTCTGTTAATTTAACCGGGGTTTGATTGGGCTCTTTTGTCAAAAGTTTTAATGCAGCGGATAAAAGGCTAACAGAATCGGTTTCGTTTAATAAATCCTCTGCCAAACCACGGTATTGCTGAATCTCTTCCTCTTCGATAACACGTAATAGCTTTTCCATGGTAATTCGTTGCTGTCCTTCTAATGCTTCAGCTAGAGTAGGGACGGATCGACGTTCTACTTTATGTTTCGTCATATGTTCGATAAATTTTAAATGTTCAATTTCTCTTGGTGTTACAAAAGTTGTTGCTAGACCTGCTTTTCCTGCTCTACCTGTTCTCCCAATACGATGGACATAGCTTTCTGGGTCTTGAGGAATATCAAAATTATAGACATGAGTCACTCCACTAATATCTAGCCCTCTTGCCGCCACATCAGTGGCTACTAAGACTTCAATGGTTCCGTCTTTAAATTGACGTAAAACAGAATCTCTCTTTGCTTGTGTTAAATCACCGTGAATTCCTTCTGCAGAATAACCACGTTTATTTAATGCTTCCGAAAGTTCGTCTACACGTCGTTTTGTTCTGCCAAATACAATAGCTAATTCAGGAGATTCTATATCCAATAGCCGACAAAGGACATCAAATTTTTGTTTTTCGTGCACTTCAACGTATTCTTGCTTAATACTAGGAACAGTAATTTCCTTAGCTTTAATTTTGATGATTTCTGGATCTCTCATAAAACGTTGAGCAAGTGCTTGAATTGGCTTAGGCATTGTCGCTGAAAAGAGTAAAGTTTGTCTTGTTTCTGGTATTTCTTGAAGAATAGCTTCAATATCCTCAACAAAGCCCATGTTTAGCATTTCGTCTGCTTCATCTAATACGACCATAGAAACTTGTTGTAAACGAATGGTTTTTCGATTGATGTGGTCAATTAAACGCCCAGGAGTGCCAACGATAATTTGCGGGCGTTTCTTTAGAGCTTTGATTTGTCTATTGATATCTTGTCCACCATAGATCGGTAATGTACGAATTTTTTTAAATTGCCCAATCTTATTTAATTCCTCCGCTACCTGTACCGCCAATTCTCTTGTCGGTGTAACTACAATCCCTTGGATCTGTTCTACATCAATTGACACTTTTTCTACTAAGGGGATTCCAAATGCAGCCGTTTTTCCTGTCCCAGTTTGGGCTTGTCCAATGAGGTCCTTTCCTTCCAAAGCTAATGGAATCGTCTTCTCTTGAATAGGTGTTGGTTCTTCAAAACCCATGTTATTGATCGATTGTACTAGGTTGTTACTTAAGCCAAATTCACTAAATGTTGTCATTTTACATCAAACTCCTTTTGTAACTCTCATATCTATATCATGTACAATTTTTTAATCTCTTAAAAGAAAAAAAGCATTATCCGTCAAATGGCAGAAAATGCTTTCCACAATCTATTAGGCTTATATAAGGTACCACATTATAGTTAAAATAACAAGTTCTTTATTCATTATTCTTTTCTATTATCAATAAAAGTGTAAACTGACTACTAAATCATTTTACCAAGAAGCAATTGTTCCATCTGTTCTTGGTTCAGTCCCTCCGACTAAAACACCATGTTTATTTCTCCAAATGATTTGTCCTCTGCCAAAGCCACCTGTTCCTAATGCCCATTTTATAGAATGCCCCCTTCTTGCCAAAGCCTCTACAAGATGGGCTGGCATTTGCTGTTCTACTTCTATAACCTTCCCTTCCATCCATTGCCATCTAGGTGCGTCTAGTGCAGCTTGTGGGTTAAGCTGAAAATCTATGGTATTCATGATCACTTGAACATGTCCTTGTGGCTGCATAAAGCCACCCATGACACCAAATGGACCAATTGGTTGACCATTTCTTGTTAAAAATCCGGGAATAATCGTATGGTATGTCTTTTTACCAGGTTCTAAGTAATTTTCATGAGCTGGGTCAAGGGAAAAATTATGGCCACGATTTTGTAAAGCAATTCCTGTTCCAGGTACCACTAAACCTGAGCCAAAGCCCATATAGTTACTTTGGATATAAGAAACCATATTGCCTTCTCCATCTGCCGTTGCCAAATAAACCGTTCCACCTTTAGGGGGCTGGCCAGCAATAGGAAGCAAAGCGTTGTTGCCAATTAATTTTCTTCTTTCTTCTGCATAGGCATCTGATAGTAAGTCTTCTACTTTTACTTTCATCTTTCTTGGGTCAGTAATATATTTCTGCCCATCAGCAAAGGCAAGTTTCATCGCTTCAATTTGTTTATGATAGGTATCTACTGTATCCTTCTCGGTAAACTCAAATCCTTTTAATATATTAAGGGCGATTAAAGCAACAAGCCCATGACCATTAGGCGGAATTTCCCAAACGTCATACCTGCGATAATTCACTTTGATTGGTGTAACCCATTCTGGTTTGAAGCTTTCAAGATCCTTTATTGTTAAATAACCACCGTATTGCTTAGAAAATTGATCAATCTTTTCAGCTATTTCCCCACGATAAAAAGAATTTGATTTAGTTTCGGCAATTGACATTAACGTTTTCGCATGGTTAGGTGAACGCCAAATTTCGCCAATTTGTGGAGCCTTTCCATCAGGAGCAAAGGTCTCAAACCATGATTGATATTGTTCTTCTTTCAAATTTTCTTTGTAGATTTGATATGCTCTGTTCCAATACTTTCCTAGTATCGGGGAAATAGGGTAACCTTTTTCAGCATATTCTATTGCTGGTCTAAGAACTTCAGTAAGGGGAAGTTTACCAAAGCGTTCAGAGAGAGCCGACCAGGCTGAGGGTGCTCCAGGTACGGTAACAGGTAACCAGCCATATTTAGGCATCGTATCATATCCAGCCTTTTTTACTTTGTCTGCAGATATTTGTATTGGTGCTGGCCCGCTAGCATTAAGACCATGTAATTCCCCTTTTGTCCAAACAAGGGCAAAAGCGTCCCCTCCAATTCCATTGGAAGTAGGTTCAACCACGGTTAAACAAGCGGCTGTTGCAATAGCAGCATCTATTGCATTTCCTCCCTTTTTCAAGATCTCTAAACCAGCTTGTGCAGCGAGTGGTTGTGAGGTTGCGACCATTCCATTTTTCGCATAGACAGACATTCTTTGTGATGAATAAGGATGATAAAGTGGATCGTAGTTCATTTTAACTTTCACCTCTACTATTATTTTTATTTAGAATAGATTGAATTGAAAGATATTTTTTAAATTATAACATAGTAGAGTGATAAATTTACCAATGATTTTACATTTGTTTTTTAAGTTTTTTTTGGATACGTAAGGTTAATAGTAATAATAAAATGATTGCAATGAAAATAGCAAAGGTTGTAGAATATGGTCGAATCATTTCATCTATTTGCAGCCAATGTTCACCAAAACGATAACCTAAATAAATGAATACATAGGTCCATGGTAAAGAACCAACAAAGGTAAAGATTAAGAATTTGCCAAATCCCATTCGTCCCATACCAGCTGGAATAGAGATAAATGTGCGGATGACAGGAAGTAATCGACTAAATAAAACAGCCCATTCACCATATCGTTCAAACCAACGCTCTGCCTTATTTAAGTCATGCTCATTTAAAAAAATATATTTTCCGTACTTGAAAACAAAAGGTCGTCCACCCCAACGGCCGATCCCATAAGATAAAACAGATCCTAATAAACCACCTAGTACACCTGCAATTGTCGCATCAAGTAATGTAAGCTTTCCTTGATAAACAAGGAATCCACCCAATGGTAAGATAAGTTCACTTGGGATAGGAATAGCTGCACTCTCTAATGTCATCCCTATGGTAATACCCCAATAGCCTAATTGTCCGAGAAACTCAACGATTTTAAGAAAGATATCTAGCAAGATATTCTCCTCCCTCATTGCTGCATGATTTTCTATTCACTTAAATGACAGAGGAAAGTGAAAAAAAGTTCACTCCTTTGCCAATAGCAATTATATGTTACACTACTACTTTCGATTCATTTGTTTTGCTATCCATTTATCAAAGATTTTCGGAAATAAATGATATAATTTAACCCCGATGTTGGCCAAACTAGGAATCGTTTTTTCATGCTTTTTATCGATCATCATTTTTAAAACCTCTTTAGCAACTTTTTCGGGGGATAACATCAACCATTTCACTTGTTCTACATAATGACCTGATGGATCAGCTCGATCAAAAAACGGAGTATCAATGGGTCCTGGGTTCAGCGTTGAGACATAAACACTAGTTCCATTCAACTCATGACGTAATCCATTTGAAAAGCCGATTACGGCGAATTTACTTGCCGAATAGCCACTTGCTTTAGCTGTTGCTAGTTTTCCAGCGACCGAAGCGATGTTGATGATATGGCCATTTTTTTGTTTTAACATGATCGGTAATACAGCTTTTGTGCACCTAACCATTCCCATATAATTGACATCCATCATCTCTTCAATATCTTCAATGGAGGCATCTACAAATCGATCAAAGATTCCAAAACCTGCATTATTGATCAGAATATCAATTTTACCGTATTTTTGTACAATTTGATTCATCACTTTGAAAACCTGTTCTGTTGAAGTGACATCAAGCTGAAATATCTCATGGGCACCTGATAATTTAGTTGAAACCTTTTGTAGTTTTTCTAACGAGCGAGCAGTTAAGATGGGAATGGCCCCTTTTTCAGCTAACTGCTTTGCAATTTCTGCCCCAATTCCACTTGATGCTCCAGTAATGACTACGATTTTGTCTTTGAACATTCTGTTCTTTCTTCCTTTCTTATGAAAAAGATATTTACTTCAAAAGAAAGTTGTCTGTGTTTTTTAATTGCCACTTTCTGTATTATGGCTTCGGCTGACTCCTCACGACAAATCTTGTTTCAACCGGGTTTCATACTCCTTTTCCACCCGTCCGTGAGGCCTCCATGGTAAGACGATTCACTTTCATTCCATGTACCCGCAACATTTACGCTGACGTGTCCGTGTAGCTTTTGGGCTTTGACTTGTCAGGCAGTCTTACCCCACGTTTTGCGCCTAATATTGTTCGTGTTCCTCGGGTCAGAACTTTGCCGCCGGCTTCCTTCAGATTCCACTTTGCGATGGACACCCTTGCCTTAAGCTAATGGTTGGTCGCTACATACCCCCATAGCGGACTTTCACCGCCTAGTTAATCGCCATGCGTGGCGCACCCAAAAAAAGAATCATTTCCCTCATGCGGAAATGATTCTTTTTAAATAGTATTCCCAATCTAAAATTAGTGAGGAATAATGGATGTGTGAACCATCCACAGCGAATAAGGGTTGCCTAAGAATATTAGGTGGAGACTTAAACACCAACCTCCGCTGAAATAAGTTCCTGTTCTTTCGAGTAGGAAGCCATTTACTTCTATAAGTAGTGGTAGTTTACGAAAGTTTACTTAATACCTTATCGATATACTGTCTCGTTTCTGCAAAAGGTGGAATTCCCGCAAAACGATCAACATTTCCTGGTCCAGCGTTATAAGCTGCTAATGCTAATTTGATATTCTGGTACTTGTCCAATAATTGACGTAAATATTTAACTCCACCTTCAATATTCTCCTTTGGATCAAAAGGATTTTGTACCCCTAAAGATTCTGCAGTCTTAGGCATTAATTGCATAAGTCCCATCGCACCTACCTTAGAAACTGCATTAGAGTCAAAGTTGGATTCTACTTGGATCACCGCTTTTACCAATTCGGAAGAAACTTGATATTTTTGTGAAACTTTATCAATTATATCTTCAAAGTCAGTTTTGCTATACCTTTTGTTATGTAATATGGGTGGAATTGAAACGGATCTAACTAACCCACCCTGATTTTGATTTAAAGGACTGCCTTTTTCTAATTCTTGATTTAATATTTCATCAAATTTGGATTCGACGCCATACTTCTCCTCATTTTGCTTAGCATTGATTTGTGCAAGTAATAGATATTTGATTAGGAGATCGTTTGTAGACGATTCAATCATGTTTATACCCATTCCTTTCGCTTCGCTCAAGGCACAAAACGCAATGAAATAAGTTGGCCTTAAGCGTTATTTTTATTAATCTATAGTCATAGGGATAACAGTGAAACTACAAATCACGTGGAGGTGAGTGGGTTGCTCCAGTTGTGGAGTGACCGCATGTTTATATGTGTAGATTGCCTTTCCAAGCACAAATAAGTGTGACTTCGAGCACACAGACTTATCTTTGTATAAACATTACTCGTTTATTGCTGGGTAATCAGTCAATGTTGTCTATCCCTATCATTCTTTGAAAAGAGTTTTCCCTATGGCTTTAAAAATTGTTTATCCAATTTAATGTACTTGAAGATTCCTGCAATATCACTCTGGCACATCCTAAATACGTCAAGGCGATACGCGGCAAAAAGACGGACAAAAAGGATGCCCAATGGATTGCCGATTTATTTAAGCATGACCTTGTAGCTGGAAGCTTTATGCCTCCACTTGCGATCAGACAGCTTCGTGACCTTATGCGTTATCGTTTTAAATTGATTAACTTTATGTCCAGTGAGAAGAACCGTCTTCAAAACAGTTTAACCGTGTCTAACATTCAGCTTGGAAATGTTGTTTCGGATACCTTCGGCAAAAGCTCCATGAACATCATTGACAAGCTTCTTAAAAATCCTCTGGATACCTCTTTTGATTTAGAACCTTTAATCCATGGCTCCATGAAGGACAAACTTCCTGAACTGGAACTCGCCATTGACGGATTTATTACTCCAGAACAAGCAGAAAAATTAAAGGTGATTAAACAGCACTATGAAGACCTTGAATCTTAACTGTTCCGTCTTTTAAAAATATCTTTTCCGCCATTGCCGTGGTTTCGGAAATCGGTGCAAACATGGACGTGTTCCCAACAGCTAAGCATTTATGTTCCTGGGCAGGACTGACTCCCACCAATAATGAGAGTGCCGGCAAGAAAAAGTCAGTAAGAATTTCGAGAGCTGGCTGCTACATAAAGCCTCTTTTGGTACAGTGTGCTACCGCTGTAGTCAAAAGCAAAAAGCATCCCGAAATCCGAAACCGTTATTTAAAACTCAAAAAACGCCGTGGCCATAAACGATTTTATTAGCTAAAACTCAAGGTTATCGTGTAATGGTGGCAACTTGATATTTTCTTATCCATATATTTTTTAAAAAGTCATCAATAGATGGCTTCTAGTATTTATTTCAGACTTCACCTCATCAAGGATAACCTGTATCTTATTTCAAGAATAACTTAAAAGATGAAGGTTCACAATATTTTTTTCAAGATTTTCCATGCAAGAATGAATATTGTTTAGGTAAAAATATCTATGAATGTAGGTTTAAGGGAGATAAAAAATGATTAAAAAAAATATGTTGTTCATTTTTGTTTTGTTTCTATTCTTTACATTTCCCATAACAGCAGCAACGGAAGATAAACAAACCGATCAGGAAAATTTGACTATGCCAGACGAATATGAGGGTGTCTATTTGGAAATCAATAAGACACAGAATACCTTAAAGGTTTATTTAAATGGTTATGTTGTGAAAAGGTTTCCGGTAGCCACAGGGAAAAATAATCTTTTAACGCCTGAAGGTAAATTTAAAATTATTACAAAGGTGAAAAATCCATGGTATTTACCGAAAAATATCCAAGGAGGAGACAAAAAAAATCCATTAGGCACTCGTTGGTTGGGATTAAATGTACCAGGAACAGGTGGATATAAATATGGAATCCATGGAACAAGTAATCCATACTCCATCGGTCATCATGTTAGTCTTGGTTGTATTCGGATGCATAATAAAGATATAGAGTGGATGTATCGGCATATTCCACTTGGCACACCAGTCATTATCAAAAGCGACATGAAATAATCCCCTCTTCCAAACGGTATATTGGGGGTTAGGTACGATTGTTTAGGCGTATTCTACATTTATCTTCGAACCATTACCAAACGTATCTGGTGGAGTAACGATAATTCTACGGTTTAAACGATTTTGCAACTCTGGTACATGCGAAATAATGCCAATAGTCATCCTTTCAGCATGTAGCTTTTCTAAAGTCATCATAACTGTATCTAAAAGATCTGTATCTAAAGTACCAAATCCTTCATCCAAGAAGAAAAATTCTAAAGGCTGACCACCTTTTAATTGAATCTGTGAAGATAAAGCTAATGCTAATGCTAGAGAAGTTAAAAATGTCTCTCCTCCTGATAAGGTTTGAACAGGCCTTGATAAACCACCATTTAAATCATCGATCATGATAAAACCACCTTCTTGATCTACATCAAGTCGGTAACGATTTCTTGTTAATTGCTTTAGTTTTTCAGAAGCAGTTAAAGTGATATTGTGTAGATGTTCTTGAGCGATAAAATCAACGAAGGCATTACCACGTAACACTTGATTTAATTCGGATACAACATCCAATTCCTTTTGTACTAATTTTCGTTGTTCTTCAAATATTAACCATTCTTGATGATCTTGTTCTAATTGTCGATATTGGTAATTTAACTCAGATAATCTTGATTTTGTAATCTCAAATACTTCTTCCAATTCTAGTTTTTGTTTTTGTAGTGTTTGCCATTCTTCTTCGATCAAAGTTCTTCCTTTTAATTGAACGACATATTGTTTTTCTTGTTGATATAGAAGATACATGGTGTCATTATAAACCTTGATTTGTTGATTCAGTGTTTCTATTTCTTCATGAGGAATTAGATAGGCTTTTACATGTTCAATCGATTGCCAGTTATTTTCCTGTAATTTTTCTTCTAATGCTTTAGAAAGGTCTTCGAATTGACTTCTCAATGTCTTCATTACTGCTTCTTCCGAACTTAACTTTCGCTCAAGTTGGTTATATTCTTCTTTTGAATTAACCCAACTATTCTCAAATTCAGCTCGTTTTTGCTTTAATTCGTCTAATCGCTGATCTACTTCTGAAATCCTCTGTATCGCAGGTTTTCCATTTGTAACCTTTTCCAAATTTGCATATAACTCTTGCCGTTTCTCTTCTGTTTGCTTATTATTCATCTCTAATATATCAAGAATAGATCGATTGTTTTGTTTTTCCTCATTTAACTTTTTTTCATTTAAGTCTAAATTTGATTTTATTTCTTCTGCCTTCGTTATTTGTTCAAGCAATTTTTCTCGTTGTTCATCAAATGCTGCTATCTCTTGTTTACGAATTTCAATGGTTTGTAAATCCCAATCTCCTTTTACTTTTTGCCATTGTTGTTCTACTTCTTGAAGTTGAGATTGAATTTGTTCTTTTGAGTGTACTATGGTTTGTTTACGTTCTAGATATAAGGTGATTTTTGATTGGATGATCTTTATATCTTGTTCTTCTATACCAATCGTTTTTTGCACTTCTTGAAGTTGTGTCTGCAAGTTTTGATACTCTTCACTCCAAGATGCTAGTTGTTCTTTAAGATTTATATGTTCCTTTTGTTCTTTGGTGAAAAGTTTTATCATTTTTACCAGATCTAATTCTTTGTATGGTAGGGGTAAGGCCTTTCTCAAATCTTGTACTTGTTCTTTTTTAGCTTCTATCTCCTTCTCTATTTTGAAAAGTTGATGTAAAACCATTTCTTTTTTACCTTCCAGTGTTTTTAGAGAAATGTTTTCATCTGTAAGTTGAGCTTCGATCTGCTTGATTTGATACTGGATTTGTTCATGTTCTTGATAAGATTCAGGCTCTACTATACCTTGATAAGGATTTGGATGATGTACTGAACCACAAACTAAACAAGGGACACCTTCTTCTAAATGTTCAGCCAGAATAATTGCCATCATTTCTATCTGTTTCTTATCCGATTTTGAAAATGTAAGCTTCAGTTCGTCTAACTTTATTTGTAATGAATCAATCCTTTCATTTATTTTCTCAATATGAGAAGAGATTTCAGCAATTGTTTCAGATGTTTGCTTTTTTTCTTTTTCTAATGTTTGAATTTCATGATTGATGGTCTGCAATTTATTTAACTTCAGTTCAAGTTCTAGAAGGCCACGGTCTTGTTCATGCCACTTTTCTTCTGTAATAGGTTTTTGGTCTAACATTTTTTGTTCTAATCGTTTTAAGTTTACATAATCTTCATTATGTTCCTTTGTGTTTTCTGTATGCTTTTCGATTTCCGCTTTTTGGACATTGATAGCTGTATCGATTTGAGTAATTTCAGCAATGAGTTCATCTAATTTACTTGTTATTTGTAGCAAATTCTGTCGAACCAGAAAAGCCTGGTCTAATTTATTTCTTTCTTCAGAAGTGACATGGATTTCTTCCATTTTTTGTTTCCATTGTTGAAGGTTAAACTCGATTTCATTTTTTTGTTGCAAAATGGACAATCTATCTTTTTCAATTTGATCTAACCGTTGAAGCACTGAATTCCTTTCTTCAGCATATCCTTCTAAAGTCTTAGCTAATTTTTCAATTTCCTTCTCCCATTCTAACGCTATGTCAAATTTGTATTTCTTCTCTTGAAGTAGTGGGACATCTTTATCAAATTGTTCTTTGGCTTGCAAAAATTGATGTTCCTTTTCCTTCAAACTCTCCGCTAGTTGCTTTTTGTGAAGATTTAATTGATTTATATTAGATTGCAAATGATCCATTTGTTCCAGTGTCTTTTGATATTGCTGAATGTATGGTTCAAGCTGAAATGCTTTTGTTGCCTTTTCACTTTTTTCTTCTAGTAGCCGCACATCTTGTTCTTTTTCCTTTAATTCGTTTAATTGTTGATGAACATAGTCTAATTGCCTTTGTAGTTCATATACCTGTTGTTTTTCAGTAAAATTTATTAGAAATCGACTTAAAGCTTCTTGCTTTTTCTCTTTTCTTTTTGTGGTTTCCTGAAGCTCCATATAAAGCTGATCAAGATTTTCCTTTGTTGCATGTGCTATCATTTCTTGCTTAATCAATATCTCATCTCGTTTTTTTCTAAGTTCATTCTCTTTTAATTGCACTTTATCCTTTAACTTTTTCCCATACTCATCTAAATGAAAAAGTCGCTCTAGCATTGGTCTTCGATCTTGAGCTTTTAATGTGAGAAATTCTGCAAATTTTCCCTGTGGCAAGACTACTGCACGTGTAAAATCATCCACAGTTAGACCAAGCAAGTTTTCTATTTCATTTGTTACTTCCCTTTCTTTATCAGCAATCACTGTTTCTTTCCCGTTTTCTATTACCACAAGACGGGCCAAAGTTGATTTAACACGGTGTTCTTGACTTCTACTATATACTCGTTCAACTATATATATCCGAGGAAATTGACCAAAATATAATTCAAACGAAAATTTAACATGAATTTTTTCTTCTTGTTGATTTAAGATACCTATCCGATTTGCATCACTTCGCTCTACTCGGCCATATAATGCTAAAGTAATCGCGTCTAATATCGTCGATTTTCCACTTCCTGTAGGACCAAAGATGCCAAAAACTCCAGCATCAGAAACTTGCTGAAAATCAATATGTTGTGCTTTACGAAAACTATGTAATCCTGCAATGATTAAAGAGATCGGCTTCAATCTTCTTCAACCTCCTCGTCATTTTGTTGTTGAAACAGTTTAAGAAATAGATCTACAATTTCCTTTCTAGGTTCAGCACCTATACGTTGTTGATAAAATCTCTTAAATAATTCTGATGGTTGTTTAGATTGCATTTCAATCGCTTCCATTGCCTGTTCTAGTTCTGGTGTAACGACTCGAATATGAATAAATCCCTCATTCATTTTGCGAATTCGCTGGATTTCTTCCATTGATAGTGGATGGGGCATATGAAGCTCTAAGTCGATCCAAGCAGGTGTAGTTCCCTCGTTTGTCAGCCATTCTTCTAATTCAGGAATGCCATTTTTAATCTTCTTTTGTATCAATAACTTCCCACTGGATAAGTAAATTTCGTAAGGTTGCACTGAATCATTTGGATTAACATCAAAAATAGTGACAGATTTTTTGTGATTTGCTTCTGAAAAGCTATAGGCCAAAGGAGAACCAGCATAGCGCGTTAAACTTAATGTTCCTTTCACATCTTGCGGTCGATGTAAATGGCCTAAGGCAATATATTGAAAGAAGTCTGGAATGTGAATAGGATTGACTGTATAAGCTCCGCCAACTTGAATTTCGATTTCTGAATCAGAGGCTTGTCCACCTTGGACAAAAAGATGGCTCATTGCCAAATTTACCGTGTTTGCCCGGAAAATTGATCGTTGGGACTGAAACCATTGATGAACAAAAGCGGAATAGGATTCTCTTATTTCTTTCACATCTGCACTTTCATGAAACAATTGTTTTAATCGCGATTCAGATGGGTATGGTAAAGTTGATACCATAGCCGTTTGATTTGCTGTTGGTAAATATAGTTCAAGCCATCCTATCCCAGTTTTTTCTGCATAGACTTGTCCATGATTTTTTAACTGGCTTGGATAAATTTCATCTGTGGGTAACCCCAAGAGATAAATACCTTGTTTATCCGCTAATGGATTTGCAGCTCGAATACGTTCTGGTTGGTCATGATTTCCTGCAATCACGACAACTCCCCGTTTTCCATAGTTGCTTAAGCGATGAATCGTTTCATAAAAGAGATGTTCTGCCCATGCAGGAGGATTCACCGATTGATAAATATCTCCTGCTATTAAAACAAGATCTATCTTTTCATCATCAGCAATTTGACAGATTTCATCCATCACTTCAATTTGCTCATTTTGTCGATCTCTTCCTTCTAATGTTTTTCCTAAATGCCAATCTGCGGTATGTAAAACTCTCATCCGGAAACTCCTCTCTTCTAACCTTTCTCTATTGTATCTGTCTTTTGCCACAAAAAAAACACTTTCCATCATGGAAAGTGAAATGAAATAGTTTTAGCAGTCAAATTGCATATGTCGATGTGTTAAGGAAAGAAGCTGGCTAACTGTTCCTTGTGGTGAAAGATCCATGGTTAAGATATGATCTACTTCTTTAAGGTTCACTTCTGAATAAGTGTATGCTTGTTTCAAAAGTTGGATGGCTTGGCTCGTATCTTCCTTTTCAAAAGCCAATAGTGCCAAATTGAAGTATGAATAGAATAGTAAACTGTTGGTTTTTTCTTCTTTCTTATGTACTTCTTCATTTTTAATAATGGAATAAATTTCTTGAGTCACTTTATCAGTATCACCAGATAAAGCATGTATTTGCCACATTTGATTATAGAGAAGGCCTCGATTGATCAAAGGAAAGGAAGTAACCGTTTTTTGAGAGAGACAGTCAATCGCTAGATTCAATAGTTCGATTGAGTGTTCTTTATCTCCTGTTGAGACCCAATAATAATCCGCTAAGTCAGATAACGACCAGATGTATTGCTCATCATCTTCCTGCTTCACTTCTTCTAAAATCGATTCTAAAAGTTCAATAGCAGGTTTATAAATATTTAGATTTGCTAAAAGTCGACCAAGTAATGCACGATTATGCCAATTTTCATAAGATTCCAGTGCTCCTTTTTGCAATGGAACATATTCTTTTACATAATCTGCCCAGTACCGATATTCTTGTTCGTTCAAAGCTATTCTCCTTTCATCTACTCTTGTAAATTCGTTGATACTTCACCATATGATGCAAAAGTAGATTCTAGTACAGGACATGCTCTGAACCAGCAAATTTTTATGAATGATGAAAAAAAGCCACCGTATATTGGTGGCTATTTAAAATTTTCTCTTAATCTTTCCAATGTAAGTTCATTTGTATCTTTCACAATAAGGTCTGCTAGATGCATCGAATCTTCATTTCCAACTCCTACGGCAAACATATTTGCTTCTTTAATGGCTCTTATTCCAGCTTCTGCATCTTCAATACCCACACAGTTTTGCACTGGTACCTTTAATTGTTCGGCGGCCACCATGAAGATTTCTGGATCAGGCTTTCCTTTCACGATTTTACCAGCATCAACAATGGTATCGAAATATTCTCCGACTTGCAGTTTATCAATAACAGTAAAGGCATTTTTACTGGCAGAAGCAAGGGCAATTTTAACGCCATTTGTTTTTAATTCTTTTAATAATGGCAAGATCCCTGGCAATAAATCATTCGGTGTAATTTTTTGAATCAACTGCTTATAATGGTCATTTTTCCGATTAGCTAGGGATATCTTCTCTTCAATTGTGTAAGATTTGTTTCCTTGTTGCAGAATGAGCTCTAATGAATCCATTCGACCAACACCTTTAAGCTTTTCATTAAATTGACGATCAAAAGGAAGACCTAATTCTTCAGCTAGCTGTTTCCAAGCCAAATAGTGATATTCAGCAGTATCTGTAATCACACCATCTAAATCAAAAATAACCGCTTCAATGAAAGGTTTCAGACTTTTATTTATGGATTTGCCTTGTTCTAATTGAAGGCTTTCTTGACGATGATAAATCGTTATCGGTTTTCCTTCTAATAAGGTATAACTAACCTTTTCTGTTGCAATATCTACATCAATCAAACGGCCTTTAAACGTAACCTTAAAGTGATAACCCTCCCATTTTTTAGGAACGATTGGATTAAATCTTAAGATTCCTCCATATTCTCTTACACCAGCAAATCCATTAAAAATGGACAACCAAGCTCCAGCCATTGATGCTGTATGGATTCCATCTTTTACATTTTTATTGATATCATCTAAATCCATTCTTGCCGTTCTCATGAAGTATTCATAAGCTTTATCATGATAACCTATTTCAGCAGCCATTATGCTGTATGTGCAAGGAGATAATGAAGAATCATGAGTAGTAATTGGTACATAATAGTCATAATCGCGTTTCTTATCTGCCAAGTTGAAACGATCTCCTTGTAAGAATAAAGCAAGAACTACATCCGCTTGTTTTAACACTTGATAACGATAAATTACCAATGGATGATAATGTAAAAGTAATGGATAATTTTCTTGGGGCGTATTTGCAAAGTCCCATACCGCTTTATCTAAAAAAGAATCGTCCTGTGGATGAATCCCTAATTCATCATCATAAGGTAGATACATTTTTTCTGCAGCGTTCTTCCATTCTTCAATCTCTGCATCGTTTAAATTGATCTTTTCAGCTAATGATTTGAATTCATTAGAAAATTTATCTTTAAGTAACTGAGCAGTATGATAAGCAAACTCTAAATGGTCTTTTGCCATAATGTTTGTATATAAGTTGTTATTCACGATTGCCGTGTACTCATCAGGACCAGTTACATCATTGATACAGAAGCGATTTCCTTTCCTTTTGATATAATCTCCTGCATCTACCCAAAGTCTAGCGGTTTCAAAGAGCATTTCAGCGCCTTTTTCTACTAGAAAATCTAAATCATCTGTCGCATGTATATATTTTTTGAGGGCAAAAATGATATCTGCATTGATGTGATATTGGGCAGTCCCTGCTGGATAATAGGCTGAGGTTTCTTCCCCATTAATGGTTCGCCATGCATAAAGCGCACCTTTATGTGATAATTCTTTAGCTCTTTTACGAGCTTTATCCAAAATACTGTAACGATATTCGATTAACTTTTTGCTGATTTCTGGATTCGTATAAAGGAAGAATGGTAACACATACGTCTCTGTATCCCAAAAATAATGGCCTTCGTATCCTTCGCCTGTAATTCCTTTTGCTCCGATATTCGTCTTTCCATCTTTCCCCACAGATTGAAGTAGATGATATTCATTAAAACGAATACTCTGTTGTAAAGAAAGATCTCCTTTAATTTCAACATCGCTTCGGTACCAGAAGTTTTGTAAATACTGTTTTTGATCAGCAAATAATGCATCAAATCCTCGTTGTTTCGCAGCCATGACTGTTTCTCTCGCCAACTCATGCAACCGATTTTCAGGATAATCTTTTGATGTATAGTAGGTAATATATTTTGATAAGCGAATGGATTGTTCTTTTTTGGCCACAATTGTGTACTTAGTTTCGACCCATTGATCTTTTGATTGCGCTATAAATGTAAAATTACTTTCAGTCGCTAGCTCATTTTCCATAGCACAGACTAAAGCAAACTGAGTATTTTTTGTCTTTTGATGTATTGCACCGAAAGTTCCTCTTTGCACTACGTCTTCTGTTAAAAGAACTTGCTCCGATAAAACTGATCCAGCCCTAGGATCACCCATAGAGACTTGATTTTGCACTTTTCCGTTAATTGCTGAGATAAGAATGACTTCACCATCAAAATTAAGGGGGATTACTTCATAAGAAATCGTTGCTAAATGTTTGTTAGTTAAAGCAACAAATCGCTTAATTTTAAGTTTTACTTGTTTGCCTGAAGGTGATTCCCAGGTTACTTCTCGAGTTAAAACCCCTTCTTTCATGTTTAATTCCCGATAGTAGTTAAGAATTTTTCCGGTAAATAGATTAAATTCTTCACCTTCAACATATAACCGAATAATTTTACTATCCGTTACATTTAACATTGTTTGAGAATATTTGGCATAACCGTAAGCTTCTTCTCCATATATAATTGGTTCTGACTCATAAAAACCATTTAAGTAAGTCCCGTTTACTGAAGTACCCTCAGGGCCAGCATATCCTTCTTCAAAATTTCCACGCATGCCAATATATCCATTTCCTGTAGCAAAAATCGTTTCATCCTGTAGATTTGTTTCGACATCAAAAGAATTTTCAATAATTTTCCATTCATGAAATGGGTAGATTACTTTCATTTTATGACTCCTTTTTACGTATAAATATTCCTTATCTTGTATTGTTTCCCACAATAGCATTTCATGTAAGTTGTGCCAAGACAGCCTCTTTTAGTTGTTTTAATTTTTCTTGAACTGAAAGTGGAGAATTACTAACCATACTAAAGTAAAACTTTAGCTTTGGCTCTGTACCAGATGGGCGAATGGCAATCCAAGCGTCATCCTCAAAAATGATTTTAAGCACATTGGATTTAGGAAGACCCATTGGTGACAGTAAATAATCTTCTACCGACTTCACCTTCATACCAATTAACTCTTTGGGTGGATTTTCTCTAAAGGACGTAACAATCTCCTTAATTTTGTTACTTCCTTCAATTCCTTTTAATGTGATTGAAACTAGATCTTCTTTGTAATACCCAAATCGTTGGTATACTTCATCTAGAATGTCTAACAGACTTTTTCCTTCAAGTTTATATACAAGAGCCATTTCGGCTACAATAGCAGTAATTTGTACTGCATCCTTATCCCGAACAAAATCCCCTGCTAAATAACCATAGCTTTCTTCGTAACCAAATAAAAAGGTGTATTGTCCTGTTTCGCGATATTCTTTTATTTTTTCACCGATATATTTAAAACCTGTTAATGTTTTTTCTGTTGCAATATGAAAAGCACTAGCGATTTTTTCTCCTAAGTCTGAAGTAACAATGGTATTTACCATTACCCCATTCTCAGGAAGAATTCCTTTCTTCGCTTTCTCATTTAATAAATAGTATAAAATTATCGCACCTAATTGATTTCCATTTAAAGCCTCATATTCTTCCCCATTTTTCACCAGAACACCAAGTCGATCTGCATCTGGATCGGTTGCCATGATGATATCTGCATTCTTTTCCTTAGCTAATTGCAGAGCTAAATGAAAAACTTCTCTTTCTTCTGGATTTGGTGCTTTTACTGTTGAAAAATTGGGATCAGGATGTTCCTGTTCTTTTACAATATGTAAGTTTGTAAAGCCAACTTGATGTAATATCTCTCTAACAGGTTTATTTCCTGTACCATGTAAAGGGGTGTAAATAATCGATAATTCTTTGCCACTTTGGGCTATCAGATCCTGATTTAATAACAATGACCGAACATTCTTGGCATATTCATTGTCAATCTCTTTACCAATATAATGGATTAAACCTTGTTCAAGCAATTGATCTAAAGGTTCTACTGAAATATGTAATATGTCTTTTACATTGGTCATCTGATGATAGATTTGTTCAGCCATTTCTTCAGTGATTTGGTTCCCATCTGTATTGTAAACTTTGTAACCATTGTATTCTGAAGGATTGTGGCTAGCTGTAATCACTATACCTGCAAAGGCATGCAAATGTCGAACGGCAAAGGATAAGAGTGGTGTAGGTCTAAGCTCATTAAATAAATAGACCTGAACTCCATGAGTAGCTAAAACTTTCGCAGATTCTTCTGCAAAAGTTTGTGAATATCTTCTTGAATCATATGCGATAACCACGCCTTGCTTGATCGCTTTTTCACCTTGCTCAATAATACAATTAGTTAGCCCCATTGTGGCTTTTCGAACAGTGTAGATATTCATTCTGTTTGTACCAGCGCCTATTATTCCTCGTAAACCACCAGTCCCAAACTCTAAATTTTTGTAAAAACGTTCTTCGATCTCTTTCATGTTTCCTTCTATTTGCTGCAATTCTTCCATCAATTCTGGTTGTAAGTTGTCATACTGTAACCATGTTTCATATTGTTTTAATACTTCTCCCATTTGACCACCACCATATTAAGCATTTAATTTGGAGTTACTTCATCATACTATCATTTTAACTTATGAATTTGAAATGACAACTATGTATATCAGTGAAAAAGGAGCATAAACATCTCGTTTAAGCTCCTTCATTTTAAGAATTGACCAAATTTTACCTATATAAGAGATTTTATATTTCATTTTTACTTATTCTCCAAACAGCGGCTACATTACGAGCTGTTTGATAAACGTAATTAGATGCGCCTTCGAATGCATCATGTAAAGAAATCACGCCAGGTACAACACTAAATAAAGCATCAATACCATGTTGATGGACAATATGACTGTCTGTGGATACACTACCTGCTATTCCAATCACAGGAATGTTTAGTTTTTTTGCAGTTTTGGCTACTCCAATGGGTGTCTTTCCATGGATGGTTTGATTATCAATCTTACCTTCTCCGGTGATCACCAAATCAGCCTTGTTCATATGCTTTTCCAATTCTGTTGCAGCTATAACGATATCGACTCCTCTTTTTAATTCAGCAGAAAGAAAAGCAAGTAAGCCAGCACCGAGACCTCCAGCAGCACCTGCTCCAGGAATATCAATGACATTTTTTTTGAGATCTTTTTTGATGATTTCAGCATAATGGGTTAAATTTCGATCAAGAAGGTTGACCATTTCAGGTGTTGCACCTTTTTGAGGTCCGTAAATTGCTGCAGCGCCAGTGGGACCAACAAGTGGATTATTTACATCACAAGCCACTTCAATCTTTACTTGTTGAAGTCTTGGATCTAATGCTGACAAATCAATTGAAACAAGCTGGTTTAATGAACCACCACCATAGCCAATTTGTTCGCCTTTATCATCTAGTAACTGAGCACCTAATGCTTGAGCCATTCCTGCTCCCCCATCATTGGTAGCACTTCCACCAATTCCAATAATGATATGTTCTACCTCATAATCTAAAGCAGCAAGAATTAACTCTCCTGTTCCCCATGTCGTAGTGATTAAAGGATTGCGATCCGATTGAGGAACCAAATGCAAACCTGATGCGGCAGCCATTTCAATGACAGCAGTTTTTCCATTTCCCAAAACCCCAAAAAATGCTTCCACGGGATGTCCCAATGGGCCAATCACTTGTTTATTTATAATTTGGCCATCTGTGGCATCTACTAAGGATTCAACTGTTCCTTCCCCACCATCTGCCATAGGAATCTTTATATAGGTTGCATCAGGATATATCTCTTGAAAACCTTTCTCAATCGCATTGGCAACTTCTAGTGCTGTTAAACTTTCCTTAAATGAATCTGGCGCGATAACAATTTTCATTTGAGACACTCCAATCTATTTTGTCTTTCTTAGAAGCATATTCTTATCCGAAAAATTTAAATACACCATAAATCAAAGTAGAAACAACAGCTAATGTTAAACCTACTAATGATTCATAAGGGATTAACTTTAATCTTTCTTTGATTTGCATATTTACACTACCGCCTGTAGCATGGAAGAAACTACCGTGTGGTAAATGGTCTAATACTGTTGCACCTGCATGAATCATAGCTGCACCTGCTATCGCAGCAACGCCTAATTCTAAAATAGTTGGACCAAATACACTACTTGCTACAGCTGTACCCGCGGTGGTCGAAGCTGTTGCTCCTGACATAAGTACACCAGAAATTGGTGCCAATAGATAAGCTGGTAAACCTGAAGAGCTTAATGCATTAATGACTACATCTTTTAATCCAGAGTTGGCAATGATACCTGCTAATGTACCTGTACCTAATAACATAATCGCAACTCCAGACATTTTTCCTAAACCAGATACTGCATATTGGTTGATTTGTTTGATTCTACCCATAAATAATGCACCGATCAATCCACCTAAAGGTAATGCAATCATTGGGTCAATACTAATATCAGCAATTGGACGTAATGCTAATAGGACAATAGTGACAACTGGCCCTACAATAGCCGTAAAGAAGATCGGTAGGTTTCCATCGCTGTGGTTTTGGATTTCTGCTAATTCAACCTGTGAACCTTTATGAGTAAGTTTTTTTGCAATAAAATAAGTGACAATCAGACCAAAAAATGCTGGTATAATTCCTGCTGCCATAACCGATGTTAATGGAATATTGAAGGCTTCCGAAGCAGCAATCGCATTTGGGTTAGGAGAAATGACGTTACCTGCTTTACCTCCACCAATCATCGCAATTAAAATGGCCATTTTAGAAAGGTTAGCCCTTTTTGCAATCGCTAACGCAATTGGTGAAACGGTAATAACCGCAACATCAATAAATACCCCTACAGCTGTTAAGATAAGGGTTGCAATCGCTAACGCAAACAATGCTCTTGTTTCCCCTAATTTTTTCACGATGGTTTCAGCTATCGTTGATGCTGCACCAGACTCTATGAGTACACCTGCTAAAACTCCAGCTGCTAAGATTCTTAATACTGCTGGAATGATACCTTTGGCACCATCCATCATTAATGTGACTGTTTGACCTAGATCTGCACCGCCAATAATACCACCTATTAATGCTCCAGCGATCATTCCGTAAGCAGGTGGAACTTTCCTAAGAATCAGGACAATGGCAATGACTAATGCTACTATAGCACCTAAAGCAGTTACTTGAACATCCATGTTTTGACTCCTCCTAAAGTATTTTTATGATGATTAGTTCAATTACCATTGTAAGCGGTTCCTTGCCAATTAACATCATTCATACAACAAAAAATA
Source organism: Tepidibacillus sp. HK-1 (assembly GCF_001748485.2). Taxonomy (NCBI): domain Bacteria; kingdom Bacillati; phylum Bacillota; class Bacilli; order Caryophanales; family Bacillaceae; genus Tepidibacillus; species Tepidibacillus sp. HK-1. The sequence goes on from NZ_BDGM02000021.1 coordinate 25,938, forward strand.
ACCAAAAAAACAAGCCGTTTTTTTGGTTATTTGCATAAATAATGCTTTATTTTGAATTTAACAAATTTAATAACATTGAGATATATAAGTCTATTAAATCTTTTAGTTTTTTGGGATCTTTACCTGTCATTTCTTTTATTTTTTCGAGGCGATAATGTAGAGTATTTCGATGAATAAATAACTTCTCTGCTGTATGATTAACTTCACCGTTCTCTTCAATAAATACTTTTAATGTTTGTTGAAGTTCACCCTTTTTGTCATTTTGAACAATTCTTTGATAAACTTCAAATAGTGGATGTTTTAATGTTTTTGGTAGATCCACTAATAAGGTAGGAAAACCCATCTCTTGATAAGAATAAATATCGATATCAGGAAATAAATGTTTCCCAACTTCTAATGTTTTCATTGCCTCATGATAGGATAAAGATAGTCCCGCTATTTCAGGATAATACGATCCTATACTCATGGTTGTCTTGACCTTTGATAATTGGAAGATACGTGATCCCCATGAACGCAATTGTTGCAGTGTTTGTCCTTCATTCCATTGATCATCATTTAATTTAATTTTTTTAAACAGGATAATATCAGTGGTATACCCCAGTGCCATTAAGTCATCATTATCTAGCAAATTTTGAAGGGTAGAGACTACTTTTTTCCTTCTACTCAATAATTCCTTTTCAGATAACTGATTAACCTTTATTTCAATAATGACTGCCACTCTAGGTATTTGAAATGAAATTCCAAGAATCTTTGCCCTTTCAAGAAACCATGGATCTGTTTCAAGATTGCCAACTACAATCTGATGAATGACTTCCTCTTTTAATCTTTGATCCCACTGAATTTGCTCTAAAAGAAAGGCCTGTTCTAGAATCATTTCTGCAGCCATTTTAACTAATTCTCCATAGCCTCGTATTTCCTCTGGGCGGCCAGTAATTCCAACTACACCAACAATTTCGTTTCTAAAAAAGATCGGAAGATTTACTCCTGGCTTTGCTCCTTTTAGATAGTTCGCCTTTACTTCATCGATTTCAACCACAGATTGACTTTTGATTACAGCAACTGCGCCATCGTGGATTTGATTGATCCTTTCTTTTTCTCCAGAACCAATAATAACTCCTTTTTCATTCATCACATTGATATTTCTGTGAATGATATTCATGGTTCGATCAACAATTTGTTCAGCTAGTTCATGATTAAGAAAAATCATTTCATTCCTCCCACAACCATTTAAAAGAAAAAAGGGCTAGACTTGGTAGATATCTTTTACTTTCTCGGTTAAATATTCAATTAAATATTTCGCATTTAAACTCTCATGGGTTACATCTTTTAACAGTTCGTTTGGTGTTTTTGCTTTACCAAAACGGTGAATCTTATTGTCTAACCAATTTTTGATTGGGATTAAATCCCCTTTTTGCAATAATTCATTAAAATTTGGTAACTCTAATTTAAGTTGATGATAAAATTGTGCAGCATAGATATTACCTAATGCATAGGTTGGAAAATAACCAATCATCCCTCCAGACCAGTGCACATCTTGTAATACTCCCTCCGCATCGGTATTAGGAACAATCCCTAAATATTCCTGCATTTTTTCTTTCCAAATCGTGGGCAGTTCTTCTACTTGTATCGTTCCATTGATCAGTCCTTTTTCAATTTCATAACGGATCATAATGTGAAAATTATATGTAAGTTCATCCGCCTCAGTTCGAATCAATGAAGGTTTCATTTCATTAACCGCTCTATAAAAATCTTCTTTTGTGATATTTCCTAATTGTTCAGGGAAATAAGAAATCAAATCTTCATAATAGGTATCCCAGAAAAGAGAGCTTCGGCCAATCATATTTTCCCAAAAACGAGATTGAGATTCATGAATCCCCATTGAACTTCCTTCTGCCAAAGGTGTTTTTTCCAAATCTTTTGAGATATTTTGCTCATATTGCGCATGTCCACCTTCATGCATGGTTCCGAATAATGCGATGGTTAGATCATTTTTCTCAAACTTGGTTGTTACCCTTGCATCACCACGATTTAATGTGATTTGGAAGGGATGAACCGTTTCATCAAGCCTACCAGCTTCAAAATCGTAACCCATTTTCCTTAAAATAAATTGGCACAGTTCTTTTTGTTGATGGGGATCATACTCTTTTTTCAAAAAGCTTGTATCGACGGGGGAGGCTTTGGCTACCTTTTGTATTAATGGAACCAATGCATCTCTTAAATCTTTAAAAATTGGATCAAGTTGTTCAACTGTCATTCCTGGTTCATATTGGTCTAATAAGGCATTGTATTTATTTCCTTCATAACCCCAAAGTTCAATAAATTCTTGGTTAAATTTTACTATTTTCTCTAGATATGGTTTAAATAAAGAGAAATCATTCTTTTTCTTTGCTTCCTCCCAAACAGACTCTGCATTAGAGACGAGAACAACATATTCTTGGTATTTGTCTTTTGGAATTTTCTTATCTCGATCAAATTCTTTCTTTAATAAGCGAACAGATTTTAGTGTGATTTGATCAATTTCATCCTCATATTCTGACAATTGATTTAATAACTGTTCCATTTCTGAAGACGTTTTCATTTGGAAAACTTCTGAAGATAAAATACCTATGACTTCAGAACGTCCTTCTACTCCATTTTTAGGTGCCCCTGTTCTTAAATCCCAATACATCACATTGATTGCTTCATTGTACGACTTTATCTTTTTTACAAGTTCGTAAAATCTTTTTACCTGTTCTTCAATCTTGCTTGACACATATTTCACCTCTATCTTTATTTTCTTCTATTTTCCATGATTTAACTGTGAAATTCAAGTGTAATTGCACACTTCATTGATATATTCCTGACGATATTCTTCCACTCTAATTGGGTAGTGAAATCACTTTTTCCAAATAAAGAAACCTCCGCTAGTTCGTCATTTTGATTTTAATTCTTTCTAATAATGAAAAAGAGTCGGTTTTTCCGACTCTTTTATAGGAACCTATTTGAATCAATTTCAATGTTTACAAAACATTGATGATCAACTCGATTGCCTTAACTAAGTCATGTTGATGCCAACTTGGTAAAGAACGATTTTTGAGCGCTAAATCATGAGAAGCAGTCACATGAACAAATCCAGAACGTGTAGAAAGACCTTCTTTTGCTATTTTGTGTAACATACTATACATGACATGATTGCACAAATAGGTACCAGCACTATTTGATATTTCTGCAGGATATCCTTCTGCAACCAAAGTATCTACTATTCTTCTGATTGGTAATGTAGAAAAATAGGCAGCAGGACCTTCTTGCTCTATAGGTTGATCTTGCATGATAACTCCTTTATTATCTGCAGCCCCATCATTACAATTAATAGCGATACGTTCAGGTGTAATTCGGTTTCTTCCAGCAGCAAGTCCTAATGAAATGACAACATCTGGTCTTTCTTTATCAAAAACCCTAAATAAAACTTTTGCCGCTTCTGCAAAATCTACAGGAAGAACCTGTTCAATTACTAAATATTGGTTAATTACCTTTCCTTTTAATTCTTTAACAATTTCTTCTGTTGGATTGATTGGATTATCCAAAAACGGTTCAAATCCAGTTAGCAGTAATTTCTTCATTTTCTACTTTCCTTTATTCAGCAATTTTTTTTGCCCAACGGACATTTGGATAGCGGTTATAAGGATACACAATTCCCTCAAACTTTTTCGATGTGAGATAATTATTGGAATAGAAGTAGATTGGCATGAATGGGAGTTCTTGCATCAATACTTCTTCTGCTTGATGTAAATATTCCATCCGTTTGGTCTGGTCTTGTTCTACTTTTCCTTTATGTAATAAATCATCATATTTCTCACTTATCCATAATGTTCTATTATTAGGACTATCACCTAGAAAATAATCCAGAATGACAGATGGATCTAAGAAAATTCCAACCCAACCCATGCGAGCCATTTGAAAGTCAGATGAATTTGTTCTTTCCAAATAGGCTTTCCATTCCTGATTTTCTAAAGTAATTTCAATCCCTAAGTTTTTCTTAAGCATATCCTGAATTGCTTCTGCAATCTTCTTGTGATTTTCAGAGGTGTTATAAATTAAAGTCACCTCAGGAAACTTTGTCCAACCTTCTTCTTGCATTGCTTCTTGGATTAATTGTTTTGCTTTTTCTAAGTCTTTCTTTAAATAAGCTTCTTTTTGTGCACGAAAATCTTCTCCTGAAGGCGTTTTAACACCATAAGGAACAAAGGCGTATGCTGGTGTTTCACCAGATAATGTAATATGATTAGTAATGGCTTCTCGATCTATTGCTAAGTTAAAAGCCTCTCGTACTTTTGGATTATTAAATGGTTGCTTTTTGACATTAAACATAAACATATATGTTCCAAATAAAGGTGTGATTTTAAATTCCTCATTTGATTTTTCAGTTTGAATCGCATCAGCGGGGATACTTTGAATCAAGTCAATTTGTCCACCTTTATACATTTGATAATAGGTGGTGGCTTGATTGATCATCACCCATGTTACTTTTTCCATTGTGATTTCATTTTTGTTATAGTACTGATCATTCTTTTCGATCACTACTTCTGAGTCATGGATCCAACTAGTTAACTTGTAAGCACCATTGCTCACCAAAGTTTCCGCTTCTGCTGCCCAATCTTTATTCTCTTCAACAAGAGATTTTTTCACAGGGAAGTAAACCCAAAATGTTAACATTTTATCAAAAAAACCAACTGGCTCTTCTAATTCCACGACTAATGTATGGTCATCTATCGCTTTTACTCCAACTTGATCTACAGTTGCCTCTCCACTATTATACGCTTCTGCCCCTTTAATGTAATATAAATAAAAAGCAAAATCACTTGCAGTCTCTGGGTTTAGAACACGTTTCCAAGCATATTCAAAATCATATGCTGTTAGTGGATCTCCATCTGACCATTTTGCATCATCACGAATGGTGATGGTATAAGTTTTCCCATCTTCAGAAACTTGAACATCTTTGGCTGCTCCTTTGACTATATCACCATTTTTGTCTGTGGTATATAGACCCTCAAAAAGATGTTCAATTACCCAACCTGAAGTAGTATCGGTTGCTAATGCTGGATCTAAAGTCGGCGGTTCACTCATTGCATTTAACGTAATCTCTTGTTTAATATTGTTTGTGGTACTTCCTGTTTCTGAAGATGTTTGCTTTGCAGTATTTCCACATGCAGTTAAAACTGGAACAACGAATAAAACGATAACTAAGAATGAAAATAATAACCTTTTCAATTGATTTTCCTCCTCTTTTTTATACATTTATTTAGTTTAAGCATTGGCATGTCCTAAAACCCCATTTGTTGCTGACATACCAATGATCACTAATCCCCACATCATTTTGTATGCTGTTACATAATCATCACAAGTAAAGCGAATGGTTTTAGGGTTTATTAATTCAACTGAAGGAATCGTTGTTGTCATTAGTGCTTGATTGCTCCCCTTAAACTCAATTTCAAATATAACTGGACCTTGGACAACATATGGTTTGATTTGGCTTGCATTTTTTACAGCATTTTTAGCTTTTTTCCTTATCAACTCGTGAGCATTATCCGGTGATAATAATTCCGCAGCAAAACGGTCAATTCCACGCTTAACAATAGCTGTTTCAACATTGGGTAATGTGTCTTTTACTTCTGAGGTTACTATGTCATCCCCTGTAACAAGTAGAACTGGAACTTTATAAAATCCTGCAACACCAGCATTTAATTCACTTTCTCCAACTACCTTACCATTGATTCGCATTTCATTTACAGCTACCCCTGCCAAGGTATGACTAATTACAGAACGTTCGGAACCACCTTCCCGCCCATGATAGCCAACAAAGAATACACCATCAAAACTATCATCAATACCTTCCATTTGGCACATGACGCGATTATTTCCAGAAATTAAGCGAGCCCTTGGGTCAAGATCCTCAATCAGAATATTTGACATATTTCCATGACCATCCGCTACTACTACTTCTGTTGCTCCCCCTTGAAAGGCACCTTCTATTGCGGCATTTACATCCTGTGTCATTAGTTTGCGAAAACGATGATACTCATCATTTTTCTTCAATTGCATGTTTGTCGCTACACCTGAAATCCCTTCCATGTCCACTGAAATATAGATTTTCATGATCCTACTTCCTTTCTAAAATTCAATTTTTGTATTTTCATCTAAAGTTATTTTTTATCATTGGATGAGCAATCAAACTGAAGTCCATCATCTTTATTCCTACCCCTGCACCAAGTTTTAAACTATATCATCTCTTTCCGCTTCTTCTTTGATAGTAGCCTCAATATCAATATACAATTGTTGTTAAGAATAATAAAAATGGCTTAAAAAAACATACCTTATAAATACTCGAATGAATTTTTATATACCTCGAGTTGAACCATTACATTCACATGCATAATTCCTGCAATTCTATTAACCTTTTTTAGCGTCTCTGTTAATTCCTCATAGGTATGTACATTAACTTGAGTAAGCAACTGAAATTCCCCAGAAACAAAAGAAATGTATCGGATTTCTCGAAAAGACCGAAGTTCATCAATTACATGATCAAGCGTATTTGGCTGCACGCTTATTTGAATAATTGCTCCCGTTTTGACCCCAAGAGAAATTGGATTTACTATTCCTACAACCTCAAGAATTTGGTTCTCAACAAGGTTCTTATATCTTACACGTATTGTTTTTTCTGATACATTTAATTGATTTGCAATCTCTGTAAAAGCCATTCTTCCATCCTTCGATAGAAGCTTAATCATTTCTTTATCCAGTTCATCTAAGGTATATGTTTGCACCATTCCATTTCCTCTCCTCAAACTATATTTTAAATTTTAGTAATGATATTAGGACTAATACATATAAAAAGCGGCTTATTTAATCAATAATTTGAAATTTTACTACTGAATTTCGTAAAATATTTGATTGTTATTTTAATTTATAAAACTCTTAAAGACAATAGTTTTTTGAAAAATTATAAAAAAATAAATCCAACAAAAAATGACACTAATTTCACGCAAACATTTGTGTGACTGCCCAGATCGCTCTTCAAGCTAATGCAAGGGATCATGGTGAAATTTGATTCTCCAACGTTAATGTAAATTTTATATAAATTTAATGATGCAACCGATTCTTTTCGTTTAATTACATGATATGATTGGAAAAAAGGGACGTGGAGGAACTTTATGGATAGAAAAAAAGCAATCTTTGGCTGGACCATGTATGATTGGGCAGATTCTGCATTTGCAACAACAATTATGGCCGCCGTTTTACCGATTTATTACACAGATATAGCAGGGATCACACTAGAGAAGACGACAGCTACCGCTTATTGGGGATATACTCAATCGATTGCGATGTTGATTGTTGCAATTCTTGCCCCAATCTTAGGAGCTATATCTGATTATACATGTTCCAAAAAACAGTTTTTACGATTTTTTGTCTATATGGGTGCGATTGCAACAAGTTTACTCTTTTTTACAGATAAAGGAGATTATCTCTTGGTTTCCTTTCTTTATATATTAGGAATGATCGGATTTTCTGGAGGAAACGTTTTTTACGATGCCTTTCTTCCTGAGATTGTTCCTTTAGAGGAAATGGATAATGTTTCATCTAGAGGTTATGCATTTGGATATATTGGTGGAGGTTTCTTATTATTAGTTAATCTAACAATGATCCAAAAACCGGAATTATTTCATATTCCTGATGCTACGACAGCAACTCAACTCTCATTCTTAACTGTCGGTACTTGGTGGCTTATTTTTTCATTGCCCTTATTTAAATTTGTAAATGAAAAGAAGACAGATCAACAAAACTCTACAAAGAAATCCTACCTAATTATTGGATTAAGTCGTGTGATAACGACTTTTAAAGAAATCAACCATTATAAGGAATTAGTAAAATTCCTCATTGCTTTTTGGTTATATAATGATGGGATTAGTACCATTATCAAAATGGCAACCATTTATGGTAGAGAAATTGGGATTGGGACTTCAGATTTAATTGCTGCCTTATTGATCACTCAGTTTGTAGGTATTCCCTTCTCTCTTTTATTTGGAAAATTAGCTGGGAAAATCGGTTCTAAGCAGTCTTTATACTTATCATTATGGATTTATGTTATCATCGTCATTTTTGGTTATTTTATGACTTCGACTGTCCACTTTTATATCTTGGCTTCTGCTGTTGGTTTGGTTCAGGGAGGAAGTCAAGCCATCAGTCGTTCGATCTATGGCAGTTTGGTTCCAGTTCATCGAACTGCTGAATTCTTTGGCTTTTATGGAATCTCAAGCAAATTTGCTTCTATATTCGGGCCTTTCCTTTTTGCTATTGTAGGTCAACTAACAGGCTCTAGTCGTTTTGGTATCGTTTCTCTCGTTTTATTCTTTGTCGTTGGAATATGGCTTTTAACCAAAGTAGACCTAAAAAAAGGCCAACAACAAGCAAAAGTAGTAAACTTGCTGTAGCCTTTCAGAGTTTTGTAGAAAATAGTATTTTTTATTATGAAATTGTACTTTGTACCGTGCTCCTTTGCTCATTCCTTCTTATGATTTAATAAATAAGGTAAGAAAGGTAATCACAAAAGTCACCTTTTGTAAAAAGAACAATTTTTTATAAGATGAGCTCAAAAAATTGATTTTCCAGCTTGGCATCACAAGGTTTTCCTGTCTCATAGGACACATTTCCAATCAGTGACTTCATTTGTTCAATTGGTTTGATACCACGAAGATAATCTTCTATACATTGATAGATTGGAATTGCTTCCTGTTTAGCTCGATCAAAAAGATCCAGAAAGCTTTCTTTACTTCCTTCAATTCCATTTGTAGGGTGAAACCACTCAGTATGTTGAAGATTGAGAAAGTCTTTATTCGGGATCTTTTTGCTGTAAGAAAATGGCGAAACCATCTCCCCTAGCAGTATATGTTTAATCCCTGTTGGGTCAAATAAAAACTTTAAAGCTTTTATCATATCCTGATAGGATTGATTAATCACCAATTGTAAATCAGGTCTTTTTTCAGCATGAACTTTTTTAATTAAATAGATTAGCATTTGCTGGATCTGAGATGGTAGATTTTTGCCTACATCAATTTCTTTAAAAACGGGTGTCTTCCAAGTGTCAACTCCTTTAAAACGTTTCATCATTAAGGTATCTATCATAATCTCTAACTTTTGATGTTTATTTCCCTCTTCTCCTGAACGATAAACAATATAGGGATGAGTATTTCGGTCTAAAAGATGGTGGCTAACAAAACCAAAAACATATGCTTTTAATAACGGGTCTGGGTGTTGCTTTAAATATTGAACCATCTCTACCAGAAATGAACCACAGTGTTTCTTATGAAGTAAACTACCAATCTTCGTTACTGACTTATCCTTTCTCCATGGCCAAAAATGATGGTAGAAAAAAGGATCAGGCCCTTGGCAACCTAGGTAGTAAATCTCTTTATGTTCTAAAAAGTCGTACCCAATTTCTTTATCCAAGTGCTCCCCAAATAGGTTATGGGTCCATACATTGGGCATAGCGTTTTCTTCCCTTCATTTTCAGTCCTCGATCATAATTGGAAAAGATTAATCCTGATATGACAAAGAAGGATATCATAATGATGATCAGTACATCCATCGTAGTATGATCATAAAGCCAACCACCAATTAAAAAGCCTAGCATCCTTCCACCAGCTCCGGCACTACTAATAACCCCTTGATAAAATCCAGCTTTTCCCTCCGGTGCTAAATTGGCTGCTGCAGAGGGAACGGCTGGCCAAACTAGCATTTCTGCTAATGTCATTATGACCATAGCCAATACAAATCCGAAATAACTTTTATTCTGATATAACAATAAAAAGGAAAAAACAAAAATGATCATTCCAATCAGCAATTGTTTTTTAATGGTTCGTAAAAGAAACTTAGTAATGTAATTAACCAATGGTTGTCCAAGAACAATCAAAGCCCCATTGATTGTCCATAGTAATGTGTATTTAGATAATGGGATACCTATGCTTGAAATATACGCTGATAGACTTGTTTGCCATTGTACATAAGGAATCCATGATAAGATAAATGCTAACGAGATCACCATCAGGGCAATAAAATGACTAAGTTGGTTCTTGATCATACTTTCGTTCCCGATTAGATCACGATGTCCGATTGTATTGTCAGAAACCTCTTGCCATTGATCCTTGTTAAAACCAAATAACACCAGAAGGAGAAAAAGAATAAACGTTAAAGCATTGACGATAAAGATAAGGGAAAAAGAAATCTGTGCAATCAACCCTCCAAGAGTAGACCCTAATGCCACTCCAAAGTTTTGAGCCACATAAATCATATTAAAGGCTCTTCTTCCTCCTTCAGGCCACACAGAACCAGCCATTGCATACATAGAAGGAAAAACTAGTCCATTACTAAAGCCTAAAATCAGCATCAGTATGACATAAATCGTCCACTGATTAAAGACTGACAATGCTAAAACAGTAATGACAGATAGTAAGATTCCAGTAATAATCGTTTTCTTACCGCCCCATTTATCAAATAACCAGCCACCAATCAAATTTCCTAATATACCAGTTGCTTGTTGTAGCATTAAAACGATACCAGCAATAGACATCGATTGGTGTAAGACTTTTGTTATATAAATGGTATTTAAAGGCCATAGAAAAGAGTTACCCGTCACATTGATAGTCATTCCGATTGCCAAAATCCAAATAGAGATTGGGTAGTTAAAAATCTTTTTCATTGATGTCACCTTTTTTAACGATTGCAGTTTCTATTTAACTATTCCATTTTAACGGCTCCCAATTTATTTTGAAAGCACATTTTAAACTTTTTATTTATTTAGTGAGCCGTCCTAGTAACATATAATATATCGTAAAATCTTGTATAAACATTTACATGGAGAATTTTTATCTGTTTACCAAAAGAAACTATATGATACCACTTGAAGAATAATGATTTAGTGATATCTGTTTGATTTCCTTAATAAGTGCTCCTATTTTTCTTGTAACATGTGGGTGGCAAGTGAAAAAAATAACTTGATGCTGCTTTGCCAGAATCTCTAATGCCTGGATAGATAGTTCTAATCTTCTAGGATCAAAATTTACGAAAATGTCATCTAAAATAATTGGAAGAAAATATTGATTAGAAAATTCTTCAACAAGTGCAAAACGCAACCCTAAGAATAGCTGTTCGATCGTACCCCGGCTTAAAAACTGAGGCATAAATCTTTGTCCATCTTTTCTAATAACTTCAACAGAATGACTATTGATGGGAACATAGACTTGTTGGTATTCTCCATCCGTTAATAACGATAAGTAATGTGAAGCCCTTTTCATCACCTGTGGCTGTTTTTCTTTTTCATAGCGACTCATCGCTTTTTCCATGATCTGTTTTGCTAGCGTGATCGTCATCCATTCTTTTACCTTTTGATGAAGCTGAGATTGCATTTCTACATAACTTTGGTTTAGTTCTGTAAGGGTTTGATCTTCTTCAAGCTCTTTAATTTGGTTTTGTAATTCTCCTTTTTCTTCTAACAATTGTTTATTTAAGGTTGATCTTTTTTCTATCTCGTCTTTAAACTGAACAAGTTTTGCCATGATCTCCTCTTTATTTTCAGTTTCAAGAGTTTTTAACAATCGCTGGTATTCCTCTTCAGTCTTACAACTTAATTTTAATAAAGTAGTGAGTTGTCTACTTTCATTCAAAAGGATTTGATAATGTTCAAAATTCTTTGCTTTATGATAAAATTCTTCTTTATCTTTAACCTCTGCATAATTGATTAGTTCTTCAATTTGATCATAAATCGATTTTATTTTATTTTCCAACATCTCCAGCTGTTCTTTCCACCCATCGAACTTTTCTAATAAAATCTGATGGTTTTGCTTTGCCTGCAGATGATCATTTAAGCGTTCATTTAATTGAAAAATCCCTTCTTCAATAGATTTGCCGTTTAACCCAACAATTTCTAATAATTCTTTACTTTTTTTTTCATATTCAACAATTTCTTTTTTAACAAAATCTATTTTTTTTATTAAACTTTCTTCTTTCTTGATCCATTCTTTTACTCTCTGTATTGTTGCGATGATATCAAAGACGACCAATGGTGACAATACCTCATCAAAATGGTGTTGAAAAAACCAGTCCTTCCAGTTTTTCTGTAAGGTAGTTAAGTCCTTTTCTAAATGCTGACGAACTTTTTGTAAAGTAGAAAGTTCTACCCGAATTCCTCTTCTTTCTTTATTTATTTCTTCAAGATGAGCCTTTTTCTCATCTAATTGTCCTTTTTGTGAAATTGCTTTTGCCCTTAACTCTTCTATTTTGTTTATTGTGAACTCATCGAGAACCTCAAAACCATAGTTTTCAATAAGTGGAATTGACTTATTCAAGATCGTAGTGATTTGATTTTGAAGGTCTTCAAGTTGCTCATCTAGCTGGGTCATTGAGACATTCAATTTTCTTCCCTGATTAACGTGTAGTTTTTGTTGATAATGTAAAGTTAACAGAATGACATTAAAGAATAATAATAGACTTGCTGGTAGCCATTCTTTAAAATAGAAAAGTACAATACTACCTAACAAGAAAATTCCTACCATAATAAGGAGAATTCCATTGCTTTGAAAAGAATTTGAATGATCTTGTTGATGCTGGTATACATTCCTTTGTTGTTCTAATTGTGTTTTTTGCCATTCCTTTTCCTTAAGGTCATTCCAATTCTTTTTTATGACCGGATATATTTCTTCGAGCTTATCAGCTTTTTGCTCAGAAAAGACATGTTCTTTTAAAGAATATATAGAATCTTCAAGATGAATCTTCCTTAGCTCCTTATCTTCGATTCTTTGTTTTACGCTTTCTAGTTCTCTTTGTTTGCTTTGTATTTGTAGTGAGTATTCTTGTAAAAATTGTTTATCTTGAATAGAAAATTCAATCAATTGTACTTTTTCTTTTGAAAAAGTTGGCCCCAATTGTTTTAACATATCATTTATTTGTTCGTGTAAGCTTTCCTTTTCTTGCGATAAACTCTGGTATTCCCTTTGATTTTCTTGATATTTATTTAATTGATTCTTAAAATGTTGAATTTTATCCTTATTTTCTTCAAGAAAAGGATTTTCATAGAAATTTTCAAGTTCCTTTTCTACTTCTAGTTTCCTATTTAATACATTCTCTTTTTCTACTTCTAAATCTAAACATTTTTCTTCTAATGTCTTTAATCTGCTCATTCCGTCTTCTGGGAATAGAAAAGGATTAGGATACTCCTTAAGTTGTTCTTGCAAAAGATTCAGTCGAATGTAAGTATCATAGGATTGGACAACTTTCTCTAACCATAGCGTATTCTTTTTTATTCTTTCCATTTGTAATTCGTTCTCAACTATTTCTTCTTCTAGACTTTTTATTTTCAAGATCAATGTTTGATATTGATCATATTTTTGCTTTAATTTTTCTTTAGATAGATAAATACGATCCATCTCTGCCAAGATCAAATTTATTTCAGGTTTTTTACCGCCCATTTTAAATAGTTGTTGCTGTTTCTGTTCAAGCGTCTGCTTCATTTTCAAAATTTGGCTTGCTGATCCTGTACCTGTATGATAGATAAAACTATTTATTTCTTCATCTTGAAGCGAATCGATTTGTTGCAACTCTGTTAAACCAAAAGAAAAGATTTGCTTATATACCTTTTCGTTAACTTTTCCAATGAGTTGTGGCAAAACCTCTTCCCCTGCTACTTCTCCATTAGGAAGATAAACTTTTACATCTCCAGATACCTTTTGCGACTGAATTCGTTCAATTCGATAAGATTGGTTATTTACATCAACGATTTCAATGGTCCCTCCAAATTTGCCCCCATGAATTGGTTCGTACCGAAGATGAGCATTTTTTCTTCCTTCAAAACCAAAAAGAATAGAACGAATAAACGCCATCATCGTACTTTTTCCAGACTCATTCATCCCTTCTATCACATTGATTCCATTGTGAAGTTCAATGGTTAGATCATTCAGTTTTCCAAACCCATAGATATATAATTTTTTAATGATCAAGAATTTCTCTCCTCCCTAGTGAAAAAGTGAATGGCTAAATGTTTAGCTTTTTCAAAAATGTTATCTATGTCTTCATTAGAAAAAGAGGTAAAATGATTTTTTAAGCTACGGTTTTTAAATAGTTCATGACCCAATTCTTTTTCTATTACAGTTACATCCATTTGTTCTTTTGCAAGTGTTAATTGTTCTAGATAATCAACCAAAAAGGAACCTTTTTCTAAATAGTCTTCAATCTGAAAATAAGGCGTGGTTTTTAATTGAATCGATTCTATCCATGTCCATTGACTTTGAACGATATAGTTTTGGTTTAATATTTCAACCATTTCTTCCTTTTTTCCATCTTCATGTAACTCGAAATGTAAGTCCGACTCGCCAATCAAAGAAATTCGGAGAATCATTGGAACTTGAGAGGTTTGCATCATCCCATCTATCTTTTCCTGAATATGATCCATAAGACGATTCATGTTCTCTATTGAGGTAATATCGATCACTACTTCGTCCCATTTAATCTGTGAGGTTTCGATCCATTTCATCGTTTGAACTTTTTGACGATCAACTTCAACCAGTACACACCCTTTAGTACCTGTTTCTTTCATATGGCGGCCTTGTGGATTCCCAGGGTAAACGATCACAGGCGTGGAATTAGAAACCACATGCTTTTTATGGATATGACCTAAAGCCCAATAATCCATGTCAGAATAAAGTAGTTCTTGCGTTGTAGTAGGCGCATATGTATCATGCTCAGGGTTTCCATCTAGATTGGTGTGTAGTAAACCGATATGGAATATTCCTTCAGCAGACTCTTTTTTCTTATACTCAGGAACGATATTTTCTCTAAATGACTTTGTTGGAAAACTACGTCCATATATTCGAACTAATTCTTTTTGCTCTTTAATAAAGGAATAGACTTCCACTTTGTCAGAAGGAAAAAAATGAACGCTCTTTGGCCAATCAAATGAAGACTTTATCTGATCTGCTGGGTCGTGGTTACCATGTATAATATAACTTTGTATTCCATGTTCATCTAACTTTTTAAGTCCTTGGTAAAAATGAAGCAATGCTTTTAAACTATGTTCCTCCACATCAAAAACATCTCCAGAAATAAGCAAAAAATCTACTTGATACTTAATACAATAATCGATAATTTGATCAAAAGCCCTGAAAGTAGATTGTTGAATTTGTTGATGTAAATGCTTAGGTATATGGACTAATCCCTTAAATGGTGTATCTAAATGAAGATCTGCAGTGTGGATAAAACGAAATGTAGACATTTATACCCTCCATGAAAAATTTAACTTCTCTTTTTCTAGTTTACATCGAATTCACGTTCGTATACAAGTATTAAAATAGCCCACAATAATGATGTATAAAAAAATACCCCGTCTAATGACGAAGTATTGCTGGAATACGATCCTTTTCAAATTTAAAAGCAACGACAAAAAAGGCAAAAGCTCCTAATAAACGAATGACTGATGATATATTCATAGCCCAAAACATGCCGGTCAATGATAATAGCCAAACACCAATTTGGGGTGAAATAAAACCGATAAAACCAATAACAATGGTGTATAAAGTAATATAAGAAGAACGATTCTTCCCTGGCGAAACACCCAATAATTGATTAAATAACAAAAAGTTCGTCCCTGCTAGAAATGCACCAGTAAATAAATTCGTCATTGTTAAGTAGACTAAATTGGTAGAAAGTACAGTTAAAAAAGGAGCAGATGCCATCCCTGCTGAAGCAATAAAGAGCATCACTGAATTACCGAATCGTTCAGACATTCTTCCCCACCAAGTATAGGTGAGAATCTGTGATAATTGATTTGTAACAGTAAATAAACTTAACCAGACTGCAGTAGCTCCTGCTGTTTTAATCTGATAGATACTAAATAAAGGCCAAGCCATTTGCCAGCCGAAATTAAAAAGCATTGAACTTAAAAGAAAAAAAAGAAATGGTTTCTCTGAGATACTTTCTTTCATCGCTGTCAATAAATGTTTGGATTTAGTTGAATCGATAAGACTATATTCCTTTCGTTCAACATGTTTGAATAGATAGTATGCTTCCAATAAACCAAATAAAAAAGAAACAAAAAAGAGAATTTGAAATGGATATGGATTCGTTGTATTAAAATGATTTAAAATCCAACCTACTAATGCGGTAGATACCATTCCTACAATAGTTAAGATCCGATTACGGTTACTAAAGAAAAGTCCTCTCTCTTTCTCTGGGATTAAATCCCCGATTAAAGATTGCCAGGAAAGGTTTGTTAAACTTCCAGGTACATTCATTAAACCAATTAAGATCACTAAGACCCATGCTTGGTATAATGGAAGAAATGGAATGAGGGCAAAAAGTAAGAGGAAAAACCTCGTCGATAAAATCCCTATTCCGCATACTTTTCGTTTCATTTCTTGTCGGCTAAACCAATAGCCTCCAATCACCGTTGTGATTAAGCTAACGATAGCTGGGAGTGAATTAATTAAACCAACTTGTTGATTATTGGCATGAAGAATATTAATTGCATATAACGAAATGAAACCAGTATAAGTATTGGCGATCGTTGAATAAGCTCCATTTAAAATACTATAATGTTTGTTTTTTTGGACGATCTCGTACGGATAATGCATTTAGTTCCCTAACCTTTCAGAGTTATAGCAACAGTATAATACGAAACCGGTTTAAAAACGAATTGAAAATTTGTTTAAAAATAATTAAAAATCATGTAAAAAAACACAATTATCCTCGATTTTCTTTTCTTCTATTTATTTATCATTATCGGAATTTTCGTTTCACGAAGTTTTATCTACAACGAGTTGGTTTTTTAACCATTTCCCCATCTCTTCTAACGCAATTCTTCGATAAGAGAGAAATACTCTTTTTTCAATTGGCATCTCTCCTAAAACCTTGTTATATCCATTGGGTATAAAAATAGGATCAAAAGGGAATTTAAGGTCGATTGGCAAATCGTTTGGAATCAAGTTGGTAATTTTACCATGTAGTTCTCCATGAAATACCTTTATTTCATTTCTCCATTTCATTGCAATGACCCCGTGAAAATAAGCTGACCTATTCTCCTCTTTTAACAGTTTTTCAATTCCTTTATACCCAACTAAGTTAAAAATTCTTTTCGTTAAAATACCAGGGAAGTTAGGATATGCTTCAAAAAAAATACCTGAATCATCTACAAATACAGGTTCCTCTCTATCTTCAATTTGAGATAATTTATACCTTGCAATAGATTCCATCGTTCCTTCGGTTGGTTCTTTAAATGGAAACGATTCACCCTCTACCTCAAAGCCAAAGGGTGCTAAAGCCATTTTTGCTTCAATTAATTTTTCAGAATTTGTAGTGGCAAAAATAAGTTTCATCTATAATACACCTTTCTCTACATTAAATGGTGTTAATCAAATTCTCTATTCGTTCATACTTTTTTCTGTAACCTCTCCCTGTGTTCTAAACCAGATGTTTAATTCATTGATTACGCTAGCCTTATCCACAATTTCTTCATGAACTTTACAATATTCTTCGAAGCTCATCTCAAACATAAGTTCTTGTTTCTCCATAATTTCCTTTTCTACCAGTTTAATTCGATCTGGGATCTTAGCGCGCTCCTGTTCCCAGCGATCAATAATATAACTTTGTTCTAATGTAGAATATTCTTCCCAATCTTTATCAAATTGAGGAATATTAATTCCCAATCTAAAATCATATACGAATTTAACTACTTGTTTCAACTTAAAAAGACCCCTCTCATTGTAATTACTAGTTGATACATCTATTTTAATAAAAAAAAGAAAAAAATAGAATGGTTAACCATACTTAGAAGGTTAAAATATTCACAAATTAGACAAATTTTTTATGACAAATTTTCAAACTCTTCATTTTAGATATTTTAATTTAATACTAATTCTAGTATACTTTCATTGTGGAATTATTCACAAACTAAAAATAAAGTTAAATATTTAGGGGGAGGCATTTAATATGGCAAATCAAGTTATGCGTTCTACTGTTACTCTTAAAGATGGGCTTAAGGTTGAAGCAGAGTCTCGCGGATTTAAAGTCATTGTTGACGAGCCACAACAAATGGGCGGTAGCAATTTAGGCATGACTCCTGTTGAATTATTACTTTCTGCATTAGGAAGTTGCCTAACGATTACAATTACCATGTTTTCTAAAGCTTTTCACATCGATATCAAAGATCTTAAGGTTGATGTTGAAGGTGACTTTGATCCCATGGGTGCTATGGGAAATGATCCAAACGCACGTAGTGGCTTTACTGAAATTCGTGTTAATATTCATATCTCTTCAGATGCTCCAGAAAGCCGTATTCATCGTTTAATCGAGATGGCTGAACAAAAATGTCCTGTAAGTGATACTTTAAGACATGGTGTTGGTATTAACGCTAAATTTGAATTGAATACTGAGATTGTTTCTGCTTAACTGTTCGTCTCTAATTTTGCTAATTTCAATTGATCAAATATGAACTTACAAAAAAGAAAGCCCATCAATGATGGACTTTCTTTTTCTTTGTTTATGAAGATGTTCCTAATCTTCCTTTTTTTATATCCTTATTTCTCGTCAGATATTGAATAACTAAGAGAATAGCCAACGTTCCTAAGCCTACAGTATCAGTCCAGATACCTGGAACAATCAATAATAATCCTGCAGGTATTGCTAAAATTCGTTCTAACCAATTCAAATGTCTTAACCAATAACCCATTAACCCAGCACTTATTCCAAGCATTCCAATACTAGCAGTTGTAATAATTAAAAGAGTTTTCCAGAAGTTCGTATCAATTAAAAGCAATTCAGGAGATAGTACAAAGATATAGGGAATGATAAAGGCTGCAATTGCCAACCTTGTAGCTTCTGCTCCAGTACGAATTGGTTTTCCACCTGCTATGCCAGATGCGGCAAAAGCGGCTAAAGCAACTGGTGGAGTGATGTCTGCAACAATACCAAAATAGAAGGTAAACATGTGAGCTGCTAAAGCAGGCTTCCCTAATGTGATAATAGCTGGCGCTGCAATCGTTGATGTAATGATATAATTTGCAGTTGTTGGAGACCCCATGCCCAGAATAATTGAGGAGATCATTGTCAAGATTAAGGTTGGAATAAGAATTCCACCTGCAAGGTCGATTAAACCATTTGCAAATTTAAGTCCTAATCCAGTTAAGGTCACGGTACCAACGATCATACCTGCAGCCGCAGTCGCAGCCACAACACCTAAAGCAGACTTCGCACCGTCTTCTAATGCAAGAAAAAGATCTTTTATTTTCATATTATTATGACCTAACAGCATACCGATAAGGCCAACAATAATAACGGAAACAATTCCACTAATCGCGGAAAAAATGGGTGACCTTCCCATCATTAAAAATCCTATGATCACAAATAGAGGTATTAACAAATAAAGTTTCTTTAAGATTTCCTTTTTATCTGGTAATTCTTCCTTTGTTAGTCCACGTAGACCAGTACGTTTTGCTTCAAAATGTACCATGATCCAAATCCCAGCAAAATATAAAATAGCAGGGATTGCAGCAGCTTTTGCAATCTCCCAATAAGATAATCCAATAAACTCTGCCATCAAAAATGCTGCTGCCCCCATAATAGGTGGCATAATTTGACCACCAGTAGAAGCAGCAGCTTCTACTGCTCCGGCAAATTCAGGACGATAACCTAATTTTCTCATCATTGGAATGGTAAATGAACCAGAGGTAACAACATTAGCAACTGAACTACCACTAATTGTACCTTGTAATGCACTTGAGAAAACAGCAACTTTGGCTGGCCCCCCTACTCTTCTACCAGCAATCAATAATGCCAGATCATTAAAGTATTGACCAACTCCTGTTTTCTCTAAAAAAGCGCCAAACAATAAGAACAAAAAAATAAATTTAGCTGAAACCCATAAGGGTGTTCCTAGGATTCCATTAAGTGTGAAATACATATGGGAGATAATTCTTTCCCATGAGAGACCACGAAAGGCTAGAAAACCAGGAAAATAATTTCCAAACTTTGCATAAATCAAGAAGAGTGCAGCAATCAACGTAATTGGAATACCCACTACTCTTCTTGAAGCTTCGAGTACCAATAGAACAGCTAATAATCCAATAATGAAATCTAGTTTGTTATAATTTCCTGCTCTCATGACTAATCCATCATATTCATATACCCAATAAAGCCCGACAGATGCACCTAAAATAGGCAAAATAATATCTAATATTTTTACAAAAATATTTAATATGGGGAAATCAAGTTTTATATATTTCTTTGTTGGAAATAAAATATAAATTAAACTTAACCCAAATGCTAGATGGATTGTAATTAAAAGCTGTGAAGGTAAGTTTCCTGTTAAAGATGCATAAACTTGGAAGATTGAGAAACTAATAGCTAAAATGGTAACGATCCACTTCATTAATCCCTTATACTGATAAAAAGCTGATTCACGATCATACTTTGTTAATAGTTGATGAACTTCTTCTTGTGATAAATGTTGAATGTCATGACTCATTCCTATCCCTCCCTTTTATCCACTGTACTAAGTTGCTTTTCGTTGCTTCAAATCGGATCCAATGACCTGGCACTGTTAACTTTGAAAGTGGGAGTTCTTTATTTTGGATCAATAATTTGTGGTTGGCGATCACTTGCCCAACCCTTTGATCAAAATATGGAAATACACGATGAATGGAGTCGAGAATAAATTTACCATTCTCTATCTTAAATTTCTCTCCATTTTCTATTTCAGATGGGATTCCAACCCCATAGCTTTCAAAAATGACTTTATCAAGGACAATATTTAATTGTTTATCAACATGATAAAACTCTTGAACAGGCGTTCGGTGTATTGAATGAATATATAGAATCGAAAACTTGTTGTTATTTTGCAAAGAAAAACGTTCAAGAACTTGATCAGTTTGACCATCTGTAAGAACTAACATTGGAAAAAACGGTATATTGATTAAAATTAGAATGATAATTAGTAAAATGATTAGAATCATGAATGGAGGATGAAAGAAAAACCGAGGTAACAGGTGCCACCTCGGTTTAGAATGTAAGAATGGCATCATTTAATGCCTTTTTCCTCGAAGTACTTTGCAGCTCCTGGATGTAGTGGTAGACTAATCCCTTGAGTCGCAGTTTCTAAACTGATTTGCTCTGCTTTTTTGTTAATGGCTACTAATCCACCTAAATTTTCAAATAAAGCTTTTGTAATATTATAAACTTGGTCTTCAGACAAACCAGAACGTGCAACTAACATCGCTTTAACAGCAACAGTTTTAACATCTTCATTTTGGCCAGAATAGGTTCCAGCAGGAATCACTTCTTCTGTGTAGTATGGGTATTTAGCAATTAACCCTTGAATTTTGTCATCATTTAAATTTAAGATTTTTACTCCTTTAGTCGCTGATAGTTCAGATACTGCAGAAGTTGGAGCACCAGCTGTTATAAATGCTGCATCTAATTGGCCATCCTGGATTTTCTGTGAAGAATCACCAAAAGAAAGACGTTCAGCTTGCAAATCATCAAATGTCAAACCATAGATTTCTAAAATTTGTTTAGCGTTAGCTTCAACCCCACTTCCAGCATCACCAACAGATACTCTTCTACCTTTTAAATCAGCAACAGATTTGATATCGCTGTCAGCTGGTAATACGATTTGTACCGTTTCATTATATAATGAGGCAATTGCTTGTAGATTTTCAACTGGTTTATCAAACATCTCTGTACCTTTTACAGCATAATCAGCAATATCTGTCTGGGTAAAAGCAAGGTCAACTTCTTCACTTGCAATTAAACGCATGTTTTCAGCAGAAGCCCCTGTTGTTTGGGCAGTAGCATCCATATCTGTGTTATCCTTAATGATCTGTGCGATTCCACCACCTAAAGGATAATAAGTACCCGAGGTTCCACCAGTGGCAATAATTAATTGATTGCTACCACCTTGGTCACCACATCCAACCAAAGCAATAGATAATAGCATAGTAATGGCAAGTAAAAAAGCAAATTTTTTCATAAATTGACCCCCTTCTTCATTATGTATTTTTTTAGTCAATTTTAATTTTAAACTATATTCTAATAATTTGTATAGACTTTTTTGATATTTGTAAAAGGATAAATCTAAATTACAACATGTTCAAATAAAATTCAATAAATCTTCAATTTTTTTTTGAACTTATCATGACATTTGTTTATTTAAATTTTAAGTTCATATACTAAATTTGCTAAAATAGTTATTGTGATCAATTTCACATTTATTTGGGAGGTATAGATGAATGGCAAAGACCGAGTTTCAATCAACTGTTTCTTTGAAAGAAGGTTTATTTGTAGAAGCAATTTCTAGAGGGTTTGCTGTCCACATGGACGAACCAGAACAGCTTGGTGGTACCGACAAAGCAATGAATCCAGTGGAACTATTATTATCAGCATTAGGAGGATGTTTGGCTATTACTGTTGGCGCATTTAGTAAAGCTGCGCATGTAGACGTTAAGGAATGCAAGGTACATGTGACTGGTGATCTTGATCCTGAAGGTTTCTTGGGTTTTAACAAAGAAGTACGTAAAGGATTTAGTCAAATTCGTTATCAAATTGAAATCGTCTCTGATTCTCCTGAAGAACGAATTAAGAAGTTGATGCAAATGGTTGAAGAAAGATGCCCAGTATCTGATACATTAAAAGGTGTAGAAGTTAAAGGGGATTATGTTCTTCAAAACCAAGTTGCAAATAAGTGATCTTATTATCAAGAGAGCCTTTTAACGGCTCTCTTTCATTTAAATGAGAAAAAATATGTGTGCACTTGTGAATATAGGACATCTTGTGATATAACCTTTTTATGCAATGAAATGATATGAAAGGAAGAAGATGATGGAAACCATTTTTACACCAGAATATCTTTTTATTCAATCCAATACCCTCTATATTTCAAGTGAAAAACTTTCAAATTTTATTCAAAAACAAGGAGAAGCGCATCCAAAGATGATTAGTTTGGATGCTCCTATTTTGTGGGAACGATTAGACAATCAAAAAAAAACAGAAGTTTTACTGCACATCGATTGGAATGCTTTCTCCGATTTAATTACAATCCAATTCTCGGAAAAAGATCTAAATTTGTTACAGGAGAATCGAGAAATTGAATCATTAGGTATTTTAGTTCATTTTGATCCAGATGATGGAAATGCAGAACAGGTCATATTCATCATGGGCATTCAAGAAGGATTAAGAGTCATTCTCTAACCAGTTATAAAATTCAAATTTTTCGTTTCCATTCTTTTTTGTATGCCTTATAGTACTCTGATCTTGGTTGACCCTAAACTGTTTCGTATGTTCTTTTATCTGTTCTACGGTCTTTAAATTCTTCTTCTGCCATTCGAATAAGATTTTGTCAATATACCGGAAATTTAACTTATTTGAGAAAACAGCCTCTTTCAATGCGTATAGAATTATTTCGTTAGAATAATGATCCTGGTCTAACCAAGCTGAGATCAATTCAACTTCCATAGGTGATAACGGTCTGCCAAACTCCTGTTCAAAAACCTTAAAGAGATTATTTTCTTTTAATTCTTTTTCTGATTTCTTTTTCTCGATCCTGTCCATTTGCATTTCTCTTTCAAAGTGGTCAATGATTTTTAAATAGAATGGTGTTAGGTTATACGTCTCATAGAGAATTCCAGATGTCTCATCTTTCATTTCATCAATTTGAAGATATCCTTGTTTTACAAGCCGTTGCAAGATTCGAACTAATTCTTCCGTTTTCAAAGCCATTCTTTGTTCCAATTCTGAAATACTGGGAAATAGCTTCCCCTTACTTTGAAAGTATAGAATATGTATAATTAACATCATTTCTTGATCTGATAAACCTATCTTTTTATAATTTGATAGTAATTGGTTAAAAATAGGAGTTGTCCCTTCTTGTAAAATAGATAAAAATAATTCATGTTTTAATATCACAGTAAACACCTCAAAGCTAGTATACACCAAAAAAGAGCACCAAAGGTGCTCTTTTTTCAAATGTAAAGAAAGTATAACTTTCTTCCACTTGTCATTTAGGGGTTTGTATATTCCATAAGCTGCGACCTTCAGAAGTGCCCTTCTCTCCTTAATCTTTATTTATAGAAGGGCACGGATGACGGAGCGCGATGGAATATACAAACCTTTTCTTAAATGTAAAGAAAGTATCACGTTCTTATCTATTTTCATATTATGGATATAAACGGTTGAGCAAACGCGGGAAGGGAATGGTTTCTCTTACATGATCTAAACCGCAAATCCATGCAACTGTGCGCTCTAATCCTAATCCAAATCCTGAATGAGGTACTGAACCATATTTTCTAATATCTAAATACCACTTATAAGAATCGATCGATAGATGATGATCTTTAAATCGTTGTTCAAGCAAATTTGGATCATCAATTCTTTGGCTACCGCCAATAATTTCTCCATAGCCTTCTGGGGCAATAAGATCTGCACATAAAACAACTTCAGGGCGATTAGGATCTGGTTTCATATAGAATGCTTTTAATTCAGTAGGGTAATGAGTAATAAAAACAGGCTTCTCATATTTTTCAGCAATTGCAGTTTCATGAGGTGCGCCAAAATCATCTCCCCATTGAATTTCATGGCCTTCTTCTTGTAAAAATTTAATGGCATCATCATACGTAATCCGTGGAAAAGGAGCCATAACTTTTTCTAGCTTAGAAATATCCCTATCAAGTGTTTGTAATTCTATCTTGCAATTTTTTAATACGGATTGAACAACATGTGAAACGAATTCCTCTTGAATTTTAAGATTTTCTTCATGATCAATAAAGGCCATCTCAGGTTCAATCATCCAAAATTCTATTAAATGCTTTCTAGTCTTAGATTTTTCTGCACGAAAGGTTGGGCCAAAAGAATAGACTCTGCCTAAGGCCATCGCTGTTGCTTCCATGTATAATTGACCACTTTGTGAAAGATAAGCATCTTCATCAAAATATTTCGTGTGAAATAAATTAGTCGTTCCTTCAGCAGAAGTCGGAGTTAAAATAGGTGGATCAACCAATGTAAAACCATTTTGATCCAAATACTCTTGAATAGCACGAATAATTTCGCCTCGAATCTTTAAAATAGCTCTTTGTCTAGGCGTTCTAATCCATAAATGACGATGATCCATTAAAAAATCAGTACCATGCTCTTTTTTAGTGATTGGATATTCTTCAGCAATTTGAATGATTTCAATCCCAGTTACGAAGATTTCATAACCAATGTTAGATCGATCATCCTTACGAACAGTTCCTGTTACATACAATGAGCTTTCTTGGGTTAATTGAGTAGCAGACTCCCAAACTTCTTCATAAACTTCGTTTTTCACAACAACACCTTGAATAAAGCCTGTTCCGTCACGAAGTTGTAAAAATTGAATTTTTCCGCTTGAGCGTTTGTTATACAGCCATACACCAAGTTTTACTTCTTGTTCAACATATTGAGCGATATCCTTTATCGTGGCTAACAATGACTTTCCCCTCCAATAGATATGGACTGAATGTTTAAGACATCACAAATTCTTTGATACGTTTCACTGCTTCCGTTAGTTGCTCTAATGAAGTTGCATACGATAAACGAATGAAATTAGGAGCACCAAACCCTGAACCTGGAACAACGGCTACCTTTGCTTCCTCTAATAAAGCATTTGCCCAGTCATCAGCATTTGCGAATTTTTTCTCCTGGATACTTTTTGTTACATCAACAAAAATGTAAAATGCCCCTAGTGGCTTGATTGGTTTTATACTTGGTATTTCCTCTAATAATTCCAGTACCTTATTTCTTCTTTTTTCAAATACATTTCTCATTTCAACTAATTCAGATTGAGGCCCTACCAGTGCTTCTAATGCACCATATTGTGCAAAAGTAACAGGATTTGACGTACTATGACTGGCCAAATTAGTCATTGCTTTGATGATTGTTGCGTCCCCTGCAGCATATCCAATTCGCCAACCCGTCATTGCATAAGGTTTAGATACCCCATTGATAACTAGCGTACGTTTGAATGCATCTTCACTTAAACTAGCAATACTGACGTGTTCAATTCCATCATAGATTAATTTTTCATAAATTTCATCAGAAACGATGAGGATATCATGTCTTTTACAAATCTCAGCAATTGCAATGAGTTCATCGCGAGAATAGATGGTACCTGTTGGATTACTTGGTGAGTTGATAATCAGGGCTTTTGTTTTCGAAGTAATCGCCGATTCCAACTGTTCTGGTGTAATCTTATATTGATTTTCCTCTTTTCCTTCAAGGTAAACTGGAATAGCTTCCGCTAACTTAACCTGTTCAGGATAACTAACCCAATATGGTGCTGGAATGATTACTTCATCTCCAGGGTCACAGACCACCTGAAAGAAATTATAAAGAGCATGTTTTGCCCCTAAAGCTACCATGATTTGGTTTGAATGATAATGTAGACCATTATCCTTTGCAAACTTCTCTATAATGGCCTCTTTTAACTCTGGAATTCCTGAAGCAGCTGTATATTTGGTTTGACCATTTTTCATTGCTTGAATAGCTGCATCAATGATGTGGTCTGGTGTATTGAAATCTGGTTCTCCTGCACCAAGTCCCACGACATCCATTCCCTTACTTCGTAATTCTTTTGCCTTTGCGTTAATAGCTAAAGTTGATGAAGGTGTTAAACCCATGACCCGATTAGCTAATTGCATCGATACATCCTCCCCATAGTAAAATATTTTTATTTACTTGATTTTACTATTCTTAGGGTGTCCCTTGCAATCATAAGTTCTTCATTTGTAGGTACAACAAGTACTTCAACCTTGGACTCTGGTGTGCTGATTCTTCTGATCTGCTTAGAACGAGTATTATTTATTTCATCATCAATTTTAACACCCAAATAACTTAAATGGTCAGTAATTGCCTTTCGAAGCAAATTTGAGTTCTCTCCTACACCAGCAGTAAAGATCAATACATCAATTCCATCCATAGCTGCAGCATAGGCACCAATATACTTTCTAATACGATATTCGTACATATCAAAAGCTAACTTTGCATATTCATTTTTTTCCATGTTTTCTTCAATATCTCTCATATCACTCCCAATTCCTGATACCCCAATAAGTCCACTATGTTTATTCAACATAGAATTTACTTCATTTAAAGTTAAATCTTCTTTATCCATTACAAATGGAATAATTGCAGGGTCGATGTCCCCACTTCTTGTCCCCATCATCAATCCTTCTAAAGGAGTCATTCCCATACTCGTGTCTATAGATTGACCTTTATTTACTGCTGTAACACTAGCACCATTTCCAATATGGCAGGAAACGATTTTTAGTTGTTCCAATGGTTTATTTAAAAATTCTGCTGCCTTCATACTTACATATTTATGGGAGGTTCCATGAAAACCGTATCTTCTAATTTTATGCTTTTTATAAAGAATTCGAGGTAATGCATACATAAAGGCATTTTGAGGCATGGTTTGATGAAAAGCAGTATCAAACACTGCAACATTGGGTACATTGGGCAAAACAGTTTCAACTGCCTCTATTCCCACAAGGTTTGCAGGATTATGTAATGGAGCTAAATCAAAAGTTCCTTTGATCGCCGCTTTTACTTGTCCATCTACTTTTACAGAATCGGAAAAAACTTCTCCTCCATGAACAACCCGATGACCGACTGCTTCAATCTCCGTAACATTTTTGATCACGCCATGTTTTGGGTCAACTAAGAAATCAAACACTTTTTCAATTGCCGTAGTATGATCAAGAATTTCAGTTACCAACTTTACTTCTTCTTTATCTGTAGGTTCATGCGTTAATATCGCATCCTCCATTCCAATTCTTTCTACTTTGCCTGAAGCAATAACGGATTCGTCTTGCATGTCAAATAATTGGTATTTTAATGAGGAACTACCACAATTTAGTACAAAAATTTTCATCTGAAAAACCTCTCCTTTACTTTACACGTTCTCCATTTTCATATTTAAAAAAGCCTTGTCCAGTTTTTTCACCAAGATGTCCTGCACGTACTAATTTTTTTAGGAAAGAAGAAGGGCGATACTTCACTTCTCCATACTCTTTGTACATTGCTTCCATCACACGCAATACAGCATCAAGTCCCATTCGATCGGCCATCTCTAATGGTCCATAAGGAAAATCAAAACCTAACTTCATCGCGGTGTCTACATCATCTTCTGAAGCAACACCTTCCATTACGATATTTATCGCTTCAGTAATCAATGGCATCATTAAACGAACAGTTACATAGCCAGGAGCTTCAAAGACTTGAATACCTGTTTTATTCATTTGTTCTACAAAAGTTTTAGAGATAGCAAAGGTTTCATCTGAAGTTTTCAATCCACGAACAATTTGGACTAATTCTCTTTTAACGACAGGGTATGTAAAGTTAAGACCAATGAACTTCTCAGGTCTGCTTGTTACACTTGCCAACTCAGTTACACTTAGTGTCGATGTATTCGTAGCAAAAATGGCATTAGGATTACAGATTTGATCTATCTCTTTAAAAATTGCTTTTTTAAGTTCTAAAATTTCATCTACTGATTCGATTACTAATTCAACATCTTTAAGTAATTCTTTCTTAACAGAGTAAGTTATCTTGGATAAAATCACTTTCTTTTCACTTTCTGTGATTCCCCATTTTTCGATTGCTTTATTTAGGGAATGATTTAAATTTTCTTTGGCCTTTTCTAAAAGGGTCTCTTCCTTATCAATTAAAATAACATCGATTCCGTGTTCAGCTAGCATTTGAGCTATACCTAATCCCATTACGCCAGCACCGATAACACCCACTTTACGAATTGTCATGCAAAAATACCTCCCTTTAATTGTAAACATAACACAAATAATATATTAACATAATCCAGTAAAAATGTGTTATAGTTATTTCTAATTTAATTATATAACACAAGATCGGGTAGGAGGCTGGCCATTATTTGACCAGCCGACCTCCCACAGCACCGTACGTACCGTTCGGTATACGGCGCTTCCAAAGTTTACACGTCACTTCGCAGAATAACACTCGCTAAAACTTAGATATCCAGCTCGCTTAAATCGCTCGTTAGATAGGGCTTTTGTCAAGATAGGGCTATGAGCAGTACGCCAATAGCCTTTTCTTGTATTCGCCCACATCCACGCTTGCTCCTCACTC
>NZ_BDGM02000022.1:0-51427 GCF_001748485.2 Tepidibacillus sp. HK-1
GAGTGAGGAGCAAGCGTGGATGTGGGCGAATACAAGAAAAGGCTATTGGCGTACTGCTCATAGCCCTATCTTGACAAAAGCCCTATCTAACGAGCGATTTAAGCGAGCTGGATATCTAAGTTTTAGCGAGTGTTATTCTGCGAAGTGACGTGTAAACTTTGGAAGCGCCGTATACCGAACGGTACGTACGGTGCTGTGGGAGGTCGGCTGGTCAAATAATGGCCAGCCTCCTACCCGATTTATTTTTTTCTTCTCAATGTCTCAACTAGCTTTTCATCTGGTGTGACGAATACTGTTTTTTGGTTCTCGTAGATCACAAAACCAGGTTTAGCTCCATTTGGTTTTTTTACATATTTAATTCGTGTGTAATCCACGGGTACTTGGCTAGAATGTTTTGCTTTGCTAAAATAGGCGGCTAGCGTTGCTGCTTCAAGTAGTGTCTTTTCACCAAATTCTCTCGACTTAATCACGACATGAGAGCCAGGAATATCCTTTGTATGCAGCCAAGTATCGGAGGAGGAAGCTAGTCGATGAGTTAAATATTCGTTCTGGCGATTATTTTTACCCACAAAGATCGGATGACCTTCGGTAGATATAAACTGTTCAATTTCTGGGTCTTTTTTCTTTTTCCGGTTTTGTCTTTTTCTATCTCTTAAATAGCCTTGTTCTATCAATTCCTCACGTATGTCGTCAATATCTTCAACGCTTGCATTTTCAAGCTGGGTTAAAATCGTTTCTAAATAAGAAATTTCCTCTCTCGTTTGAACCAACTGTGTCTCAATATAATCTAGACTGTTCTTATACTTACTATATTTTTTGAAGTACATTTGTGCGTTTTCAGATGGTGTTTTTAAAGGATCCAGTGGAATCGTTAATCTGTTTTGATTTTCATCATAATAATTGATCACATTTGCCTCTTGATCTCCTTTTTTGATTTGGTGAAGATGGGCTGTAATTAATTCTCCAAAAAGTCGGTATTGATCGGCTTTTTTTGCGTCTTCCAAATCGTTAAGGAGATTATCTATTTTCTTTTCATTTTTGTGTTTCTCATTGCTTAATAATTTTGATAAGTCCAGTACTTTTTGACGAATCGTATCTCTTTCGGCCTTTTGATCATAAAACTGTTCTAAGCAAACATTGATACTTGTAAAAGATTCCATCTGCCCTGCCATATGGGTAAGAGGAAGTACAGAAAAATCAGTCTTCTCCTCACTCACAATAATGGTTGGTAGATAATCATGCTGCCTTATTTTATCCATCCAATTCGAAAACGAATTCCAGACATTTTCCCTTGTAGGTAAACCAGCCAAAACTAAAATTTCCTTTGCTACAGATGGACCCATGCCCGTAAATTGTTGAACCAACTGTTTCTCTATTTTACCTTCATTAAATTGAAGAACTGAGAAAAATTGATCTTGGGTAACTTCTAAAGGATTCAATTTATTTTGGGCAGGTGGAGCAATATATTCCCGCCCAGGATAGACTTGGCGATAACTACTAATCGCTGGTGTAACATGGGTTATCCCATCAATGATTAAATTGGTATCAGGGTTAACTAAAATAATGTTACTGTGCCTACCCATGATCTCAACGATTAAGCGCTTCGTATGAATATCCCCTAATTCATCCCTTGTTTTAATATCGATCTCTATGATCCGTTCATGATCAACTTGTCTGATTTGTTCAATTACACCACCCTCTAAATGTTTTCTAAGTAGCATACAAAACATAGGAGGTTCTGCCGGATTTATGAAATTTCGAGTAGTTAAATGGATTCTTGGATAAGTAGGATTTGCTGAAATCAATAGTTGTTGGTTACCTTGAAAACCTCGTATCAAAAACACTAAGTCTGTTTGATGAGGTTGATAAATCTTATGGATTTTTTGATTTGTTATCTTTTCCGAAAGTTCATGAACAAGAGCTCTAGTGACAAAACCGTCAAATGCCATTTTCTTTCACCCCTATTATTATAATGGGTCTCCACAAAAGTAATCGGAATACGATTCGAAGGAAGTCGTCACTTTTGTGGACTATCTTGTACAAGTATAATGCAGTTTTATCATTTGGACAAATCGAGAGGAATTTTTTAAAGCTCGTCTGAATAAAGTTACGATGATGAGGGAAGTTCAAGGAGGGAATGAAGTGACAAAACAGAAATGGCACACCATACCATATGAAATGATTTTGGATGTTTTCCACGTCAAAAAAGAAACTGGGTTATCAACAAAAAGAGCCGAAAAATTATTAGAAGAGCACGGACTAAATCAATTACAACAAGCAGAGGCAATTTCACCACTCTCCATCTTTTTTAATCAGTTTAAAGATTTTATGGTTTTAGTCCTTCTTGTTGCAACTTTAATCTCAGGGTTGTTAGGAGAATATACGGATGCGATTACGATTATCGCGATTGTAATTTTAAATGCCATTCTTGGTTTTATTCAAGAATTTCGTGCAGAAAAATCCTTACAAGCCTTAAAAGAAATGGCTGCTCCCCATGCGAAAGTGATCAGAGATGGGGTTCTTCAAACGATACCAGCGGTTGAAGTTGTACCTGGGGATCTTGTGCAATTAGAAACTGGCGATCGGATTCCTGCCGATATTCGATTGATTGAAAGCAATGAGCTTTATATAGAGGAATCTGCACTTACAGGTGAATCAGTACCTGTAAGTAAAAAAATTGAGACAATCACGTTTGAAGATTTGCCTTTAGGGGATCAAAAAAATATGGCGTTCATGGGTACTTTAGTTACACGTGGAACTGGGTTAGGTATCGTAGTAGAAACAGGTATGAACACAGAAATGGGGAAAATTGCAGACCTTATCCAATCTACAGAAGAAGTAGAAACACCACTTCAACGAAGATTGGAACAATTAGGGAAAATTCTTATTGTTCTCTCTTTAGCTTTAACGGCTGTTGTTGTGATGACTGGAATCTGGCATGGACAAAATGCTTATGCCATGTTTTTAGCAGGAGTAAGCTTAGCTGTTGCGGCGATTCCTGAAGGATTGCCAGCCATCGTAACCATTGCTTTAGCTCTTGGTGTGCAACGTATGATAAAAAGAAAAGCAATTGTGAGGAAACTTCCTTCTGTTGAGACCTTAGGTTGTGCCACCGTTATCTGTTCAGATAAAACAGGTACATTGACTCAAAATAAGATGACTGTAACAGAAATATGGATTGGGGGTCAGGATATTCAAGTAACTGGCACAGGTTATGACCCTAATGGTGAATTTTATCAAGGTTCTTATTCCATAAAACCAGATAGAGAAGGAGCCTTAAAAAGATTATTAGAAATAGGTGTCCTTTGTAATAATGCCCACTTGGTTGAGCAGAAGGAAAAGAAGGGGTTATTGAAGAAAGAAAAGTCAAATTATATGGTTCAAGGAGATCCAACTGAAGGGGCATTGATCACACTTGGAGCCAAAGCAAACTTATGGAAAGAGGAATTAGAACAAATCTGGCAAAGGAAAAAGGAGTTCCCTTTTGATTCGACTAGAAAAATGATGTCTGTGGTGGTACAAAAACATCATCAACAAATGGTTGCGGTTAAAGGTGCACCTGATGTGCTATTGGATCGCTGTTCTACCATCATATGGGATGGAAAGGTGATTCCTTTAACCCAAAGTATAAAAAATCATGTAAAGCAAGCCATTGAATCAATGGCTGGTAAAGCCCTTCGAAATCTAGGTTTTGCATACAAAGATTTGAAAATGGGTGAAAACATTTTTTCTGAAGATTTAGCGGAGAGAAACTTAACCTTTATTGGTATTGTGGGGATGATTGACCCACCAAGGAATGAAGTAAAACAGGCAATACAAACCTGTAAACGAGCAGGAATTAAAACGATCATGATAACTGGAGACCATCAAACCACAGCAATGGCTATTGCAAAACAACTACAGATTCTTCCACCCAGTGGATTGACAGTAAATGGGCAGGATTTATATAATATGTCTAATACCGAATTTATGAATAAAGTCGAAGATATTTATGTCTATGCACGAGTTTCCCCAGAACATAAACTACGAATAGTAAAAGCACTACAGTCTAATGGTCATGTTGTTGCGATGACTGGGGATGGAGTAAATGATGCCCCTGCCATTAAAGCAGCAGATATTGGGATATCAATGGGGATTACAGGGACAGATGTCGCAAAAGAGGCTTCTTCCCTTATCCTTAGTGATGATAATTTTGCAACCATCGTAGCTGCCATTGAAGAAGGTAGAGGAATTTACGATAATATTCGGAAGTTTATTCGTTATTTACTTGCATCAAATGTAGGGGAAATTTTAACGATGTTTTTTGCAATGATGTTGGCATTACCTTTACCCCTTGTACCCATCCAAATCCTTTGGGTCAATCTAGTAACTGATGGGTTGCCAGCTATTGCGCTTGGAGTTGATCCGGCAGAGAAAAACATCATGAATCGTTCTCCAAGAGATAGTCGGGAAAATGTTTTTGCACGAGGCTTAGGTTGGAAAATTATTAGTCGTGGATTTTTAATTGGGCTGATCACGCTCGGGGTTTTTTGGATTACATTACAACAAAATCCTTCAGACCTTACCAAAGCACAAACCATGGCGTTTGCTACATTGGTGATGGCTCAGTTAATTCACGTTTTTGATTGCCGTAGTGATATTTCAGTTTTTCATCGCAACCCATTTGAAAATAAGTATTTGCTATTAGCGGTATTATCCTCCCTTCTACTTTTGATTGGTGTGATTTATATCGAGCCATTACAACCTATATTTAGAACAGTTCCACTCAATCTATTTGATTGGATTCTCGTAACCGTAGCTGGAGCGGTACCAACATTAGCTTTTGGGATTGGTAAATTGTTTACAAGGCAAGCCTTTTCTTTAAGAAAAGCATAAACAAGAAAAACTCTCCCTGCTAATTTACTATAGTAGGGAGTCTTTCAATTTGGTTTATAGGAAAGGAAATGGTATTTATGGAATTTACAAAAATGCATGGACTTGGGAATGACTTTGTGATCGTATCTAAATATAAGAATATACCCAAAGACGTGGAAAGATTAGCAATTGCAATGTGTGACCGTCATTTTGGTGTCGGTGCAGATGGCCTCGTTTTTATTTTACCTTCTGATCAAGCAGATGTACGGATGAGAATCTTTAATGCCGATGGAACAGAAGCAGAACAATGTGGGAATGCGATTCGTTGTGTTTCAAAGTATGTGTACGATCACGAATTAGTGAATAAAGAAAAGTTAAGTGTAGAAACCTTAGCAGGAATTCAACATGTAAAATTACATACAAAAGAGGGAATTGTAAATACCGTTGAAGTAGATATGGGTGAGCCTATTCTTAAAGGCGAATTGGTTCCTACAGCTATTCATGATCCACAAGTCGTGGATCGAACCATTGAGGTTGATGGAGTTACGTTCCACTTTACAGCTGTATCGATGGGTAATCCTCATGCGGTGATTTATGTTGAAAATGTAAAAGACTTTGATGTAGAAAGGTGGGGACCCAAAATCGAGACACATCCCTTATTTCCGAAAAAAACTAATGTAGAATTTGTAACAGTAAAATCTGACAAAGAGCTAGAAATGAGAGTATGGGAAAGAGGGGTTGGACAAACTTTGGCTTGTGGAACAGGTGCTTGTGCTACTGGGGTAGCATCTGTATTGACTGGACAAGCTTCTAGGGATGTAACCATTCATCTAAAAGGTGGAGATTTAAAAGTTTTTTGGAATCCAGAAGATAATAAAGTGTATATGACAGGAGAAGCAAGGGAAGTATTTACTGGCAATTGGCTTGCTCCCGTTGAATTTTAAGGAGGAATGAACATGACAGAAAGCTATATTCAACAACTTTTTGCGGAAAGAATTGGTGGAAACCAATATGGAAAGAAGAATGAGATTTATAAGTTTGAAAAGATTAAACGAGCTAAAAAAGAAGCAAAAGAGCGATTTCCTGAGATGGAATTATTGGATTTAGGGGTTGGAGAACCTGATGCAATGGCTGATGAAGGGGTTATTCATACCTTATTTGAAGCGGCAAAAAATCCTGATAATCGAGGATATGCCGATAATGGGGGTAGAGCGTTTAAAGTAGCTGCTTCAGAGTACTTAAAAAATGTTTTTGGTGTAGATGGAATAGATTCAGACAAAGAAGTAGTTCATGTGATTGGGGCCAAATCAGCGTTATCGATGCTACCAAGTGCTTTTATCAATCCTGGGGATGTAACGCTTATGACTACTCCTGGCTATCCAATCTTAGGTACTCATACCAAGTGGTTAGGGGGAGAAGTCGTTCACCTTCCATTATTAAAAGAAAATGACTTTTTACCTGACCTTGATTCAATTCACAAAGAAACATTAAAAAGAACGAAATTATTATATTTGAACTATCCTAACAATCCGACAGGGGCAAGTGCTACTAGAGAGTTCTTTGAAAAAGTGGTTAAATTTGCTAAAGAAAATCAAATTATTGTCGTTCATGATGCTGCTTATGCCGCATTAGTTTTCGATGGTCAAAAACCGTTAAGCTTTTTATCTATTCCAGGAGCCAAAGAAGTTGGTATTGAAGTACATTCCTTATCCAAATCCTACAATATGACAGGTTGGAGGATTGGATTTGTAGCTGGAAATGAGCTTCTGGTTAAAGCATTTGCTGATGTAAAAGATAACAATGATTCAGGACAATTTCTTGCGATTCAGGAAGCAGCCATTTATGCTTTAAGGCATTCAGAAATTACCGAAAAAACTGCAGAAAAATATTCTCGTCGCCATGATTTATTGGCTCATACCTTAAATGATTTAGGTTTTCAAGCAAAAAAACCTAGAGGTTCTTTCTTTATGTATGTAGAAGCACCAAAAGGAATAAAAGGGGGATTACGTTTTAATACAGCCGAGGACTTTTCTCAATATTTAATTAAAGAAAAATTAATCT
Organism: Tepidibacillus sp. HK-1; assembly: GCF_001748485.2. Taxonomy (NCBI): domain Bacteria; kingdom Bacillati; phylum Bacillota; class Bacilli; order Caryophanales; family Bacillaceae; genus Tepidibacillus; species Tepidibacillus sp. HK-1. Next base: position 6,916 of record NZ_BDGM02000022.1, read on the forward strand.
CTACTGTTCCTTGGGATGATGCAGGTCATTTTGTGCGTTTTTCAGTCACTTTTGTGGCCAAAGATGAGCAGGATGAGCTTCGTGTAATGAACGAAATTAGGAATCGTCTATCTTCTGTTGAATTTGAATTTTAATGCTATTCTTTTGCGGCGTATAACGAAGTTTTTCAAAGAAAACTGACCCTATTGGGTTGGTTTTCTTTATTTTTTCGCTATATTTGACTATATTTATACGTAAAGACTTGTACGATGATCTAAAATTGATTAGAATAATGTCATGGATGTGATATAGATGATCAAAAGCATGACTGGATATGGTAGAGCAGAATCTAGTTTTCAGGGTTTAAAGTGGTCAGTAGAGATTCGTTCTGTTAATCATCGATATAATGAAATCATGTTTAAGATGCCAAAAGAATGGATGGCCATTGAAGAACAAATGAAGAAAATCATCCAAACCAATGTGAAACGAGGAAAAGTGGATGTCTTCATTGTTGTCGGAAGGGATGACCAATCAAAGCAACCTATAAAAGTAGATTGGGAATTGTTAGATGAATACATAAAAGTGATTCAAGAGATAAAAAAACGTTTAAATCTTGAGGGTCAGCTAGTTTTAAAAGATTTTTTAACAGTCCCAGAACTCATTCAATTCGAGTTAGAATTTCCCGATATTGATCTGTTTGTTCCTGAAATTTTAAAGACTGTGGAATTAGCCTGTCAAAGCTTAATGACGATGAGGCTTCGAGAAGGTAATGCTTTGTATGAGGAATTGACCTCGCGCGTACATAAAATGATGGATTTATTAATTCAAATTGAAAATAGAGCACCACAAGTCATTGAGGATTATCGTCAAAAGTTAAAAACAAGAATCTCTGACTGGTTAAATGATACAGTTGAACTTGATGAGGCACGTTTTCTAAACGAAATCGCTTTTTTTACGGACAAAGCAAATATCGATGAGGAAATTACAAGACTTAGAAGTCATTTTCAACAATTTTTACTCATTATGGAACAGGATGAACCAATCGGAAGGAAATTAGACTTCTTGATTCAAGAGATGAATCGAGAAATGAACACGATTGGTTCGAAAGCAAATGATCTTCTCTTAAGCCAAATTGTTGTTGAGTTAAAAAGTGAATTAGAAAAAATAAGAGAACAAGTTCAAAACATTGAATAATAGGAAATAATCATATTTAGGAGGGTACATAGAATGTCTATTAAATTGATCAATATTGGTTTTGGAAACATTGTTTCAGCAAACCGTATTATTTCCATTGTTAGTCCAGAATCAGCACCAATCAAGCGCATTATACAAGAAGCAAGAGATCGTGGAATGCTAATCGATGCTACCTACGGTAGAAGAACAAGAGCGGTGATTATTACAGATAGCGATCATGTGATTTTATCTGCTGTACAGCCCGAAACGGTTGCCCATCGCCTTAACTCAAAAGATGATGTGAGTGAAGAGTAGCTAGGAGTGTATTTAAATGTTCTTACAAAAAGGAATGTTAATTGTTTTATCAGGCCCTTCGGGTGTGGGAAAGGGCACGGTCTGTTCTTTGCTTCGCCATGAGCAACCTGATATTATTTATTCTGTATCTGCCACTACAAGAAAACCACGTACAGGGGAAGAAAATGGTGTTAACTATTTTTTTAAATCCCGCGAAGAATTTGAAAAAATGATAAAAGAGGATCAATTGCTTGAATGGGCAGAATACGTAGGAAATTATTATGGAACTCCTAGGGGCTTTGTAGAACAAACCGTACAAACAGGAAAAGATATCATATTAGAGATTGAAGTACAAGGGGCTTTAAAGGTAAAAGAAAAATATCCTGAAGGAATTTTTATTTTTCTTATGCCTCCATCTTTAGCTGAATTAAAAAATCGTATTATACATCGTGGGACAGAATCGGATGAAAGTCTAATGAATCGACTTAATGCAGCTAGAAATGAATTGCAAATGATGAAACATTATGATTATGCAGTAGTTAATGATGAAGTATCAAAAGCAGTGAAAAGAATTCAAGCGATTATTGAAGCTGAACGTTTGCGAAAAGAACGAATCTTACCATATTATGAACAATGGTTAAAGGAGGAATTATAATGCTATATCCATCAATTGATAAATTATTAGAAAAAGTAGATAGTAAATATTCTTTGGTTGTTGCTGCTAGTAGAAGAGCTAGAGTATTAAGAGATGGAGAACCCTTACTTGTTGAACGTGCAAAATCAAATAAGTATGTGGGTAAAGCTTTAGAAGAGATCTATGATGAGAAAATAATTGTAGAGAATAAATAATGAAGAAATTGAAAAAAATAACAACCCGCTTGGTTGTTATTTTTTTCAATTCCACCTTAATACAAGGGTCATTTCACTCCCTTGTAAGCATAAGGAGCGTTGAAAATGAAGGGGAAAAATATCTTATTAGGAATATCAGGAGGGATCGCTGCTTTTAAAGCAGCATCTTTAGTTAGTCAATTAACGAAAAAAGGTGCCAATGTGCAAGTGATCATGACAGAATCAGCAACCAAGTTTATTACACCACTCACTTTGCAAACCTTATCAAGAAACCATGTTTTTATCGATACATTTGATGAAAAAGACCCCAAAGGAGTTTCACATATTGATCTTGCTGACAACGCAGACCTCAGCGTGGTTGCTCCAGCAACAGCCAATGTCATTGGTAAATTAGCACATGGGATTGCCGATGATATGTTAACAACTACATTATTAGCTGTAACAAGCCCAATCTTCATAGCCCCTGCGATGAATGTACATATGTATCAACATCCTGCAGTTGAAGAAAACATGAGAATACTAAGAGCACGCGGAATTCGCTTTATTGAGCCAGAAGAAGGATTGTTGGCTTGTGGTTATGTTGGTAAAGGAAGATTGGCAGAACCCGAATTTATTGTAGAAAAGCTTGAGGAATTTCTAAATCAAAAGCAGGATTTAAAAGGGAAAAAATTCTTAATTACTGCTGGTGCGACAAGGGAAAAAATTGACCCGATTCGTTACTTTACCAATCGATCTACAGGAAAAATGGGGTATGCTTTGGCAGAAGCTGTATTAGAACGGGGGGGCGAAGTAATTCTAATCTCTGGAAAAAGCAATCTTCTTCCACCAGCTGGTGCACATTTTATTTCCGTTGAATCTGCTGAAGAGATGTATTTAGCGGTGATGAACCAGCTTAATCAGGCGGATGTGATTATTAAAACAGCTGCAGTTGCCGACTATCGTCCAAAAGAAGTTTACCCACATAAATTTAAGAAAAAAGAAGGTTCCTGGGTGATTGAGATGGAGAGAACCAAAGATATTGCTTTAGAAGTAGGGGAACGGAAAAGAAATGACCAATTTTTTGTAGGATTTGCAGCAGAATCTGAGGATTTATTAGAACAGGCAAAAGGAAAATTATTGAAGAAAAATATGGATATGATCGTTGCCAACCATATTTTAATGGAAGGTGCCGGTTTTGAACAAGATACCAATGTCGTTACAGTAATTACAAAAAAAGGAGAACAAATCAACTTTCCAAAATTAAGCAAAAAAGAATTAGCACATCATATTCTCACTGAAATCAATAAAAGAATAGTAGGGGAATGATTTAGAGTGTATGCAACGGTAGTGATTGATATTCCGGATTTGTCCCACCAAGGATTTGATTATGCAATCCCCAAACATTTGTTATCAAGGGTTGAACCGGGGGTACGCGTATTGGTTCCATTAGGTTCAAGGACAACAGAAGGCTTTGTACTTGACCTTCATTCCTCAACAGACGTGAAGCAAGTGAGGCCTATTAAAGAAGTTTTGGACCTTGAGCCATCCTTTACAACGGAGTTAATCGAATTAGGAAAATGGATGAGTCAATATTATACAAGTCATCTTTTTAGAACGATGCAAATGTTACTCCCATCAGCACTTAAAACAAAAATAGAGCAAGCGATATCCATTGGTGAAAATGAGGAAGAAGGTCAACTCTCTAGAGAAGAATTAGAGATTAAACACTGGGTTAGTGAGAATGAACCAGTTAAACAATCGCAACTTTTAAAACAATTTCCTGATCGATCTCATCTGCTTAAATCTTTGATCAAAAAAGAGGTACTAAGACTAGATAAACAAATCAAAAATAAGGCAACAAAGAAAAAAATAAATGTTGTTCAATTGAAGATGCCATCAGAGCAATTACTTTTAGAAATCTCCAGTTTTCCAAAACAGGCAACAAAGCAAAGACAGATTTTGGAGTACTTTTTAATCAATCAAGCTGAAGAAATGGAGTTGGCTTTCCTTCTAGCTACTTTAAAAGTGACCCGTTCCACTGTTCAAACGTTAATCAAAAGGGGTTATTTGCAAATCACTGAAAAAGAACAGGGAAGAGACCCATACAAAGATCGCCATTTTCATGATAAAGAAGTTCAATTAACCGCTGAACAAGAAGGGGTATTACAACAAATCATTCAATCTTTCCAAAATGGTAGGAAAAGTCCTTTTCTTTTACATGGAGTAACGGGAAGTGGGAAAACAGAGATTTACCTACAGGTCATTGAACATCATTTAGAGAAAGGAAAAGATTCGATTGTTCTTGTCCCGGAAATCTCGTTAACACCTCAGATGGTTGAACGTTTCAAAGGAAGGTTTGGATCTCTAGTTGCTGTATTACATAGTCGTTTATCTCAAGGAGAAAGACTTGATGAATGGCGAAAAATTCAACGAGGAGAGGCAAAAATTGTAGTAGGAGCTAGATCTGCTATTTTTGCACCATTTAAAGATTTGGGACTTATTATTATTGATGAAGAACATGAAAGCTCTTATAAACAAGAAGAACATCCAAAATATCATGCTAGGGAGATTGCCTTGTGGCGACAAAACTATCACCAAGCGACCGTTATTCTTGGAAGTGCAACGCCTTCCATGGAGTCTTATTACGAAGCGATCCATCAGCGTTATCATTTGGTAGAATTGCCGAATCGAGTATTAGGTAGAGCTTTGCCTACCATTCATATCGTTGATATGAGGGAGGAGCTAAGAAAAGGAAACCGGTCCATGTTTAGTCATGCACTACAAGAAAAAATCGAGGATCGGTTAGACAAAAAAGAACAAATCGTTTTATTCTTAAATCGCAGAGGGTACTCTACATTTGTCATGTGTCGTTCTTGTGGTTATGTGATGAAATGCCCACATTGTGAGATTTCTTTAACCTACCACCAAACAAATCATGTTTTACGCTGCCACTATTGTGGGTATGCTGAACATGAACCAAAAAATTGTCCTGAATGCGGTAGCTCTCATATTCGCTACTTTGGTACTGGAACGCAAAAAGTAGAGGAAGAATTAGCAAGGAGATTTCCAGGTGTTAGAGTGATTCGGATGGATGTAGATACCACAAGTAAAAAAGGGTCTCACGAAAAACTTCTGACGTCGTTTCGCAAACACGAGGCAGACATTCTTTTAGGTACGCAAATGATTGCCAAGGGATTAGATTTTCCTAAAGTTACTTTAGTAGGAGTGATTGCTGCAGATACAATGCTACGATTACCAGACTTTCGAGCGGCAGAGCGAACCTTTCAATTATTAACACAGGTAGGCGGAAGAGCCGGGAGACATGAATTGGCTGGTGATGTGGTGATTCAAACCTATACGCCTGAACATTATAGTATTCAACATGCTAGTCAACATGATTTTCAATCCTTTTTCCAACAAGAATTAAAACATCGAGAAATGATGGATTATCCTCCATTTAGAAAATTGATTGCGATTCAATTGAGTCATCCCGAACTATCGGTCGTCATGAAGGCAAGTGAACGTCTAGTTAGGGAAATGAAAGCGTTGGTTTCTGCAAATGTTGAAGTTTTGGGTCCAGTAACTGCACCCATTTCACGCATAAAAGATAGATATCGGTTTCAATGCATGATAAAATATAATGATGAATCATCTATTATGATATGGATTCAGCAAGCGATTAAACATGTAAATGAAGCATTGAAAGATCGGCAATTGTTGATCAGTATAGATGTAGACCCCTATGTATTAATGTAAGGAGGGAATCAAATGGCAATTCGAGTGATTTTAAAAGATACAGATCCACTATTAAGACAAATTTCCAAACCGGTAGAAGAAATTACCCCACGCATCCATAAGTTACTAGACGATATGGCCGAAACCATGTACGATGCAGAAGGCGTAGGGTTAGCTGCCCCCCAAATCGCTATTTTAAAACGTGTGATTGTGATTGATATAGGTGAGGGGCTCATTGAACTTATCAATCCTGAAATTATTGAAAAAGATGGCGTTCAGATAGGGCCAGAGGGTTGTTTAAGTGTACCAGGTGTAGTAGGAAAAGTCTCAAGAGCAGAACATGTGAAAGTTAAAGCCTTGGATCGAAACGGTAAAGAGAGAATTTATGAGGGGCATGGATTATTGGCGAGAGCATTCCAACATGAAATTGATCATTTAAATGGAATTTTATTTACTGACTTAGCAGAGGAATATTATAAAGAAGATTTAAACCTATAGGAGTGAAGTTGATGCGTATCGTCTTTATGGGCACCCCAGATTTTGCGGTGCCCTCTTTACAACATTTAGTCAATGAAGGTTATCAAGTGGTAGGAGTTGTAACACAACCAGATCGTCCAAAGGGAAGAAAACAAATCATGACACCTCCACCAGTTAAAGTACTAGCAGAACAATTAGGAATTGAAGTTTTTCAACCAGTAAAAATTAAAGAGGAGACGGCGATACAACATGTATTGCAATGGGAACCTGATTTAATTATAACGGCAGCTTATGGCCAAATTATCCCAGTTGCGATTCTTGAAAAGCCAAGGTTCAAAGCGATTAATGTTCATGCTTCTCTTTTACCAAAGTATCGTGGAGCGGCTCCTATTCATCAAAGTATTATTCAAGGCGAAAAGGAAACAGGGATTACCATTATGTATATGGTAAAAGAGTTAGATGCAGGAGATATCTTAACCCAAGTAAGAGTTCCTATTGAAGAGAAAGATACTGTAGGTAGCTTACATGATAAATTAAGTCAGGCAGGCTCCAAGCTTTTAATTGAAACGATCAGACAAATTGAGTCCGGAGAAATAAACCCCATTCCCCAACAACATGAACTAGCAACTTATGCTCCAACATTAAAAAGAGAAGATGAAAGAATTAATTGGAACAAAACGAATAGAGAAATCTATAATCAAATTCGTGGTTTAAATCCTTGGCCAGTCTCTTTCACCACCTTTCGAGATGAAGTGTTTAAGATATGGTGGGCAGAACCTGTTGATACTAGCCATCAAGAAAAGCCTGGTACCGTACTTTTAGTGGACAAGGGTGAATGTCTTATTGCGACAGGAAATGGGGCAATTGCCTTAAAGGAAGTTCAACCGGCTGGAAAAAGAAAGATGGATATCAGCTCTTTTTTACAGGGTACAACAGTAGCAAAAGGAGAAAAAATGGGTGACAGCAATGAACAAGAAATGGACAGCTAGAGAAGTTTCCTTAGAGGTTTTGACCAAAGTCGATAAAGAAAAAGCCTATAGTAATCTACAACTCAATCAAGCGCTAAAAGAGGCCAATTTATCTCGAGTGGATGCTAATTTTGCTACAGAGTTGATTTATGGTACGATTCAGCATCTAAATACAATTGATTGGATTCTACAACCTTTTTTAAAGACCAATAAATTAGAAAGCTGGGTTCGAAGTTTGCTTCGTTTAAGTGTTTACCAATTATGGTATCTAGACCGAGTTCCTGTACATGCAATTGTAAATGAAGCAGTTAATCTTGCAAAGAAAAAAGGGCATAAAGGGATCGCTAGCTTGGTGAACGGTGTGTTAAGAAACATCATTCGGAATAAAGATCAGATTCGATTTCCTACTGATTTGAACGATGTGAAACGTATTGCTCTCGAGCATTCTCACCCTGATTGGTTAGTGGAACGGTTGATTCGTGATTATGGCATAGAAGAAGCAGAAGAAGTTTGTCGCTCTAACAACATAGCTCCCCATACTTCAATTCGGGTTAATCCTTTAAAGATTACTAGGGATGAAATGATGGAAAAAATAAAAGAGGAATTAGGAGAGGACACAGAAGTTCTTCCATCTCCTCTATCAGAACAAGGGATTCGAGTAAAAGGTAGAGGCAATCTTGCACTTACCCATTGGTACAAAGATGGGTATTTTACTATTCAGGATGAAAGCTCAATGCTTGTTGCACATGTAGTAGACCCAAAACCCGGTATGTTCGTTCTTGATGCTGCAGCTGCTCCAGGAGGAAAAACGACACATCTAGCAGAACTCATGCAAAATCAAGGGAAAATTATTGCAGCGGATTTACATAAACATAAAATCAAATTGATTGAAGAACAACAAGAAAGACTTGACTTACATATCATTGAAACCCTTCATTCGGATGCTAGGAAAATCAAAGAACAATTTGGACAAGTGTTTGATCGAATTCTATTAGATGTTCCTTGTTCTGGATTAGGGGTTATTCGTAGGAAACCTGATTTAAAATGGGTTAAAGCAGAAACAGATATTGAAGAATTGACGAAGATTCAAAAAGATATTTTAAAAAACGTATCTCTTTTATTAAAACCAGGCGGGATTCTCGTATATAGTACTTGTACAATGACTACTGAGGAGAATCAAAAAATAGTGGGAGAGTTTATAGAACAACATTCGGACTTCAGGCTAGATCAGCAGATTGCCAATGTATTACCAAAGGCGATCAATGAGAAACTAGATACAAGACAAGGAATGATTCAAATTCTACCTCATTACTTTGATAGCGATGGCTTTTTCATTAGTCGGATCCTTAGAATAAAGTAGTGAAATTTGTTAAGAAACGGTGATTAACAACATGGAGAAAACAAATATTTATGATTTAACTTTTGAAGAATGGGAAAATTGGCTAAAAGAAAACCAAGAGCCTGCTTATCGTGCAAAACAAATTTTTGATTGGTTATACGTAAAAAGGGTTGATTCAATAGAACAGATGACTAATTTATCAAAAACACTTCGGCAAAAATTAGAGGATCAGTTCGAATTTCAAGCCCTTCATACTCTTAATCAGCACACATCTCAAGATGGAACAGTGAAATTCCTATTTCAACTCTATGATGGTCATGCGATAGAAACGGTGATTATGCGACATGATTATGGGAATAGCGTTTGTGTTACGACACAGGTAGGATGTAAGATGGGATGTACCTTTTGTGCCTCAACATTGGGAGGTGTTGCTAGAAATCTTACTCCTGGAGAAATTGTTGCCCAAGTGGTTGAATCACAAAAAATTCTTGATAAAGAAGAGGGTAGGGTTAGTAGCATCGTTGTCATGGGTTCAGGTGAACCTTTTGATAACTATGAGCCTACGATTCAATTTATCCGAATCGTGAATGACAATAGGGGGCTAAATATTGGTCAAAGACATATTACCGTTTCTACCAGTGGAATTATTCCACGGATTTATGATTTTGCTAATCTAAAATGGCAAGTAGGTTTTGCGGTTTCTTTACATGCACCAAATGATGAATTAAGAACACGTTTAATGCCTATTAACCGAAAATATCCATTAAAGAAGCTCATGGAAGCATGTCATTATTATGTAAATACCACAAATCGACGAATTACATTCGAATATGCTTTAATGGGAAACGTAAATGATCAGGATGAACATGCAGAAGAATTAGCCAATTTAATTAAAGATTTGAAATGTCATGTAAACCTAATTCCTGTAAACCATGTACCAGAAAGAGATTATGTAAGAACACCTAGAAATCAAATTTTTAATTTCAAAAAAATCCTTGAAAAACATAAAGTAAATGTGACCATAAGAAGGGAACAAGGTGGAGATATTGAAGCAGCGTGTGGTCAATTACGGGCAAAACATATAAAACACGAATTTAAACTATGAGGTGAGGAGTTTGTTAGCTGCGGTTCGGTCAGATGTGGGCAAGGTAAGAGAAATCAATGAAGATTGTGTGTACTTGAGTGAACCTTATACCAATGAATTGATGATCGCTATTGTTGCTGATGGTATGGGGGGACACTTGGCTGGAGAGATTGCAAGTAAGACAGCAGTCGAAACGATCTATCAAGAATTACAATCAACGATTCAAGAACAACGAACAATTGAAGAATATCAAAACGCCTTAGAATTCGTAATCCGCCAAGCCAATTCTAAGGTTTACCAGCAATCGATAAATCAAGAAGATTATCGGGGAATGGGAACAACCATTATCGCATCCATCATCAGTCCTCAATGGATTATTATAGGCCATATTGGGGATAGTCGTGCTTATTTATTTACTGAAAACCAGGTTAAACAACTTACGACTGACCATTCCTTAGTGAATGAATTATTAAAAAGTGGCCAAATTTCTCAAGAAGAAGCGATAAACCATCCTAAAAAGAATGTATTAACTAGGGCATTAGGTACTGATGAAAATGTAAAAATTGATATGCATGTTATCGAATGGAGTCAAGATCAAACTCTATTATTATGTACTGATGGTTTAACTAACCGCTTGTCTGAAGAGAAAATATTATCAGTAGTCAACCAAGCACGATTATCTCCACAAGAGATTACAGATCATTTGGTTGAATTAGCCAATCAAGCAGGTGGAGAAGACAATATTTCTGTGATTGTCATTCGCCATGATTAAATGAATTGGCTCAGGAAAAGAGGTGATCTGAATTGATAGGCATCCTATTAGCAAACCGATACAAGATTGTGGAGAAAATTGGCGGAGGTGGCATGGCTGACGTTTTTCGGGCAATAGATGAAGTTCTTCAAGAAGAAGTTGCTGTTAAGGTTTTACGTCAGCAATATGTACATGATGATGACTTTGTTAAGAGATTTCGTAGGGAAGCCCATTCTGTAGCTAGTTTATCCCATGAAAATGTCGTTAAGATTTTTGATATTGGGGAAGAAAAAGAAATCTACTATATTGTTATGGAATATGTGAAGGGCTCAACTTTAAAAGAAGTGATTCAACGAAAAGGAAAACTTCCAATAAAAGAGGCCTTAAAGATTGCTGAACAGATTGCGTTAGCATTAGATCATGCGCATCAACATCATATTATACATCGTGATATTAAACCTCATAATATTTTAATTGGAAATCAAGGTCAAGTAAAAGTAACGGATTTTGGAATTGCCAGAGCTGTTTCCTCAGCAACGATTACACAAACAGGGTCAGTTTTAGGGTCTGTCCATTATTTATCTCCTGAACAAGCTAGAGGGGGCTGGACTGACGAAAAAACAGATTTATATTCATTAGGTGTTGTCCTTTATGAGATGATTACTGGTAGTTTACCTTTTTCGGGGGATAGCCCTATTTCGGTCGCATTAAAACATTTACAGGAAAATTTTATCTATCCAAGGGAACTTGATCCCAGTATTCCCCAAAGTGTAGAGAATATCATATTAAGAGCATTGATGAAAGATCCTTTAAAACGATATGCTTCAGCAGAAGAAATGTTCAAAGATATAAAGACTGCTTTAGACCCAAAACGTATCCACGAGCCAAGGATCCTTTTGGAAACAGATGTTTTTGATGATGATGAAGAAAATACAATAACCATACCTGCAATGAAGGAGTTTAATGCAAATGACGCATATTCTACCCAGTCACGCAAAAATAAAAAAAGGTCGTTACGGCCTAAATTAGTCCCGATTTTAACGATATTTTTCTTGTTATTGCTTGGTGTTTTTGGATTTCAGTATATAAGCAGTAAACTTGTCGTTCCAGAAATAGAAGCCCCTTTGCTAGAGGGAAAATCGAAAGAAGATGCAATTAAACTGCTTCAAGAATTAAATCTGACTTATAAAATAGAAGAAAAAACAGATCCAGTTGTAGAAAAGGGGAAAGTAATCAAACAAGAACCTTATCCAGGTGAAACGATGAAAACAAGTCAGTCAATCACACTTTATATTAGTTTAGGTAAGGAAAAGGTAGCGATGCCAAATCTGCTGAATAAGCAGCAGCGGCAAGCAAAAATCTTTCTACAACAGCTAGGATTCAATGAAAATCATATTGAAATAAAAAAAGAATTTAATAATGAGGTCCCTAGTGGCGAAGTGTTCAAGCAAGAACCTAATGCTGAAGAGATGGTTGTACCTGATGAACAAAAAGTAATATTATTTATAAGTGAAGGAAAAGAACAATTGAAAATGCCAAATCTAATTGGAAGAGATGAAGCAGAAGCGGTTGCGATGGTCACAGCTATAGGTTTAGTACCTAGGGTACAAAAAGATTATTCTTACCAACAACCAGAAGGAAAAGTCTATCGACAATTTCCTTTTGATCCTAATCAGGAAGTGACTGCTGGAGATCAAGTGGATATTTATGTAAGCCTTGGATATCCTAAAGAATTAAAATCGATCTATAGCGATCTATTAGTTGATCTTGAGGAAGATGAAAGTGCAGAGATTACGATTATTCTACGTGATGCAAGGGGAAAAGATGTAATTTGGAAAAAGGAAACGATCACAGGACCGAAGTTTTACGATAATATAGAACTTCTACTATTGCCTGATCAACAAGGGACAATCAATGTTTATAAAAATGGTAAGCTAGTTAAAATGAAGACCGTTCAGTATTATTAAAATTGGAGGTACTTTATGCCTGAGGGGCAAATTGTAAAAGCTTTAAGTAGTTTTTATTATGTTGAGTCGGAAGGGAAAACCATTGTTTGTAAAGCTAGGGGTGTATTTAAATTACGCCAACAATCTCCTTTAGTAGGAGACTATGTAAGCTTTGATCAAGTGAATGAAGATGAAGGCTTTATCACAGAAATCAAAATAAGAAAAAATCAACTGATTCGTCCACCAATTAGCAATGTAGATCAAGCCATTTTGGTATTTTCAGCAAAAGAACCCGATGTTAGTACTTTATTATTAGATAAGTTTATTGTTCATGTTGAAAAGGCAGAAATTAAACCGATTATCTGCATTACAAAATTAGACTTATTAGACTTAGCTGAAGAAAATAAGTTGCAAAACCTGCTACAAACTTATGAACAGATGGGATATCCGATCCTCAAAACGAGTAGCAAAAATGGAAAAGGCATAGAAGAACTGAATGAAATGTTAAAGAATAAGATTTCGGTGTTTGCAGGACAATCAGGTGTAGGAAAATCATCGTTATTAAATGCGATTTTGCCTGATTTACAATTAGAAACTTCTAATATTAGTTTCAAATTAGGCCGAGGAAAGCATACGACAAGAGTTGTTCAATTGATTCATTTACCAGAAGGTGGGATGGTGGCGGATACACCCGGATTTAGTCAACTAGATTTTCATGAGATTGAGTCAGAAGAATTAAATCAATTTTTTAAAGAAATCCATCAATTTTCAGATCAATGTCGATATAGAGGATGTTTACATCTGAATGAACCCGGTTGTGCTGTAAAAGAAGCGGTAAACGAGCAGTTGATTGATCGTGATCGCTATGAGCATTATATAAGCTTTTTAAAAGAGATAAAGGAAAAAGAAGAAAATAAGTGGAGGTAATTGCTTGTGGTTAAAATTGCACCATCCATTCTTTCTGCTAATTTTGCAAAACTAGGGGAAGAGATTCTATCCGTTGAACAGGCAGGCGCTGATCTCCTGCATATTGATGTAATGGATGGACATTTTGTTCCTAATCTTACAATTGGGCCTCTAATTGTAGAATCAATAAAACCTATTACAAGATTGCCATTAGATGTTCATTTGATGATCGAAAATCCAGATCAATATATTGAGCATTTTGCAAAAAGCGGTGTCGACATAATCTCGGTACATGCTGAAGCAACCAATCATTTGCACCGAACCATTCATTTGATCAAAAAGTTTGGAGTGAAAGCTTCTGTTGCCATCAATCCAGCTACTCCATTAGATCAATTAGAATATGTTCTTGATGACCTAGATATGGTACTGATCATGACAGTAAATCCAGGATTTGGAGGGCAGTCTTTTATTCCTGCTACTCTTCCAAAGATAAAGAAGTTAAAGGATATAATTAATGAAAGAGGTTTATCTTTAGGTATTGAAGTAGACGGAGGAATCAATGACAAGACTTATCAATCTGTGATTGGAGCAGGGGCCAATGTATTAGTCGCAGGTTCCTTTGTGTTTGGACAAAATGATCGAATCAAAGCCATCACTAGTTTAAAAGGATAAGAAATAAGGGGATAACACAACGCTTCCCCCTATTTTTATCGGTAAAATATAACTTTTTTTTCATTATTATAACAGAACCCCACAAAAGTAATCGGAATACGCTTTGAAGGAGATCGTCACTTTTGTGGGTTATCTTTGATTTTTGGAATCAGTTTGAAAATCTCCCCTGACTCAAAAGTGTCGATTAGTTTTTCTAACCAAAAATAATAGCTTTCAGCTTCTTCTAGCTTTTTTAAGTCTAATTGAGCGAGCTCTCTGATTTCTTGTATAGTTTCCTTTCGTTCTATCAAATAACTATAATCTTGTTTTGATTTTTCAATAGCTGCTAAGTTGATTTCAATAGCCCTTTTCCACTTTGTAGAGAAAAAATCAAAAAAGGTTTTATACCAGTCTCCTTCTGCTTGGTAAAGATCCTTTCTTACACCTTTTTTCCAAACCTTATGTACCATCTTTGTATCTAATAAAGTTCGAACTCCAGTACTCATACTGGTTTTACTCATACCTAAGCTTTCCCGCATTTCATCAAGGGTTAAGGCACGATCAGAAAAATAAAGAGTACCATATAATCTACCTATAGAGTCTGTAATCCCATATAAGTCCATGTTATCAGCAATCGATTGAATGACCCTTTCCCGAGCCTCTTCTAAGATTTGTTGATCATCTCTCATTGATGGATCAGCTCCCCATCTTAACGTCTATTTATTCATTCAAACTAAAAAACAAATGATTATACTAAAATGTACTTTTCTTATTAAAACATTCGATTTTTATTGTAACTAATTGAGTCATTTCAGTAAAGAGTTAAGATAGGTATCATATGGCAGGATCTGAAAGGATTTCTAAGTATACACTAAAATAATTTTGTACAGTTTTTTCTGAATGAACAATATAAAAGGAAATAACGGAATATGATGTTTGTTTCTTATTCGAGGTTTTCTTAAAATAAAAAAGTAGTCATTTGAAATGTGCTTCGAGAAGAGGTGGATTATGGAGAAGATATTAGAGGTGAAAAATTTAACTAAAATTTTTGGTCACAACCCCAGTAAAGCAATTGAAATGTTAAATAAAGGAATCGATAAAAATACAATCTTAAATCAAACAGGATTAACAGTAGGAGTAAATCAAGCGAACTTTGATGTTTATCAGGGTGAAATATTTGTGATTATGGGATTATCAGGTAGTGGTAAGTCTACATTAGTGCGAATGCTTAATCGATTAATTGAACCCACAGCTGGCCAGATATGGATTCAAAATGAGGAAATCACGAAGATGAGACAAGATCAACTTCGAGAGGTAAGAAGGAAAAAGATTAGTATGGTATTCCAACGGTTTGCGCTATTTCCTCATAAAACTGTTCTTGAAAATGTGGAGTATGGATTAGAAATCCAAGGTTTACATAAGGATAGTAGGTTAAAACAAGCGAAACAGGCCTTAGAATTGGTCGGTTTGAAGGGTTGGGAACAACAATATCCTGATCAATTAAGTGGCGGAATGCAACAAAGGGTTGGACTAGCAAGGGCACTAGCAAATGATCCAGAAATTTTATTGATGGATGAAGCCTTTAGTGCTTTAGATCCTTTGATTCGAAAAGAAATGCAAGATGAATTAATTGAATTACAAGCTAAAATGAAAAAAACAATCATTTTTATTACACACGATTTGGATGAGGCATTAAGAATTGGCGACCGGATTGCATTGATGAAAGATGGATCAATTGTACAAATTGGTACGCCAGAAGAAATCATGATGAATCCAGCTAATGAGTATGTAGAACGATTTGTTGAAGATGTAGACTGGTCTAAAGTATTAACGGCAGCTAATGTAATGAAACGACCTGAGTCGGTAACGATTGAAAAAGATGGCCCTAGAGTCGCTTTAAAAAGAATGAGAGATTTGGGAATATCTAGTATTTATGTAGTCAATCGTTTAAAACAACTAGTTGGCGCGTTAACAGCAGAGGATGCAGATAGGGCAATAAAACAGAATTTACCTATTGATGTAGTCATGATAAAAGATGTGCTAAGGGTTAAGCCGGAAACGGTATTAAGTGACTTATTGCCTTTAGTTGCTGTAGCAAAAATACCAGTTGCTGTTGTCGATGAAGATAAACGTTTAAAAGGGGCAGTGATTCGTGGCGCAGTGATTGGAGCCTTATCAGGAAACGGGGTGAATGAAGATGGACCAATGGATGAATAATCACAAACTACCAATAAGAGAATGGATAGATCAAATAACTGAATTTATGACCACAGAGTACCAACCTTTTTTTGATGCCTTCAAAAAAGGTGTAGGTGTTCCTATTGATTCTCTTACCCATTTCTTGCAAACCATACCTATTCCAGTTTTCATCATTGGGATCGTCTTACTGTCCTGGTTATTAACAAAGAAAAAATCAATGACGATCTTTACTTTGATAGGATTTCTATACATTTATAATATGGATTTATGGAAAGAAACCATGGAAACTTTATCATTAGTTCTTTCTTCAGCTTTTATTTCTTTTATTATTGGAATCCCGATTGGTATTTGGTCAGCAAGAAATGATGTGGTAAGGGACTTTGTTACCCCAATTCTAGATATGATGCAAACCATGCCAGCCTTTGTTTACTTATTACCTGCAATAATGTTCTTTAGTATTGGAGTGGTACCGGGTGTGCTTTCATCTGTCGTATTTGCGATGCCTCCAACGATCCGATTAACGAATTTAGGCATTAGACAGGTACCTAGTGAATTAGTTGAAGCTGCAGATTCCTTTGGTTCTACAGGCGGACAAAAACTATGGAAGGTGCAAATCCCTTTAGCTTTGCCAACGATTATGGCAGGAATCAATCAAACGATTATGCTTTCGTTGTCCATGGTTGTTATTGCCTCAATGATTGGGGCTTCAGGATTGGGTGAAGTTGTCTTATATGCGGTTACCAATTTAGAAATTGGTGTTGGTTTTGAAGCAGGATTAGCAGTTGTTGTATTAGCTATTATTTTAGACCGCCTAACCCAAAACCTTGGTCAACGCAAAAATAATAGATAAAAAATAGGAGGGGAATTTCATGAACATGAAAAAAGTAGGTGTTTTCTTATTAATTTCCATTTTGAGCTTAGGTTTGGTTCTAAGTGGATGTAGTTCAACTCCAACTTCAGAGGATCAAACAGCAAAAAATGAACAAAAAGCAAAAAGAAAAGTTACTCTTTCTTATGTTGCATGGGCATCAGAAATTGCAAGCACAAATGTTGTTAAAACCATTCTGGAAGATAAATTAGGCTATGAAGTTGATATGAAACAGGTAAATCCTGGTGCAATGTACAACTCTGTCGCTAGTGGTGAAGCAGATGCAACTGTTGCTGCTTGGTTACCAACCACACAGAAAGCATTGTATGAAAAACACAAAGATAAGTTAGAAAATTTAGGGCCTAATTTAGAAGGAACGATTATTGGTTTAGTAGTACCGAAGTATGTGGATATTAACTCTATTGAAGAGTTAAATGAGAATAAAGACAAATTTAATGGTGACATCGTCGGAATCGACGCTGGGGCAGGAATTATGGCTACAACTGATATTGCCATCGAAAAATATGGGCTAGACCTTAATCTTCGCTCAAGTTCCGATGCAGCTATGACAGCAGCACTAGATCGAGCCTATAAAAATAATGAGTGGATTGTAGTAACAGGTTGGACCCCTCATTGGATGTTTGCAAAATATGACTTAAAATATCTTGAAGATCCAAAGGGAGTATATGGAGAAGCAGAGGAAATCGATACACTTGTTCGTAAAGGTTTAAAAGAAGATGATCCAACCCTTTACAATTTCTTTGATCAATTTTATTGGGAACCTTCCGATATGGAACAAGTAATGGGATGGATTCAGGATGGAATGGATGAGACAGAAGCAGCAAAAAAATGGGTAGAAGAGAACGAAGAGAAAATAAAAGCTTGGTTATCAGCTGAATAACTTGAGAGTGGGGCATGTAAATCATGTCCCTTTTCTTAGTAAAGAAAGATAACTTTCTTTTCTTCATTCATATAAATTTGATACAATTAGTTATAAATCTAACCATATGGTAAAGAAGTGAGGGAGTAGTAAATGGGTAAGGAAGAGGTTATGATTGTAACAGGTGGACTACTTACTGAAAGCATTTTACCCTTCATCAAAAAAAGTGCAATTGTAATTGGGGTTGATCGTGGGGCAGAATGGCTTATTATTCATGGGATTGTACCAGATTATATTGTTGGCGATTTTGATTCGGTTGATACTTCTTTCTTTGAAAAAGTAAAAACCCAATACGCCGATCGAATTCATCAGTCTCCCGCCGAAAAGGATGAAACAGATACAGAATTAGCTGTACAGTTAGCACTTACTTTAAATATAAAACGCATTACTTTATTAGGGGGGATTGGAACCCGGTTAGACCATGTAATAGCGAACATTCATGTCCTATTGCAAGCAGCTGAAAAGAATGTGGAAGCTGTCATGATAGGTGGAAATAACCGAATTCAAATCCTTTTACCTGGACAGAGAAAAATTATTGATAAAAGTAAATATACTTATGTATCATTAATTCCATTTAGTGATCAAGTAGAGGGATTAACGATTTCCGGATTCAAATACCCGCTTCAAAATGCAGTAATGAAACTAGGCATACCCTATGGAATAAGTAATGAATTAGTAGAGGAAAAGGGAACGATTTCAATCTTAAAAGGAATATTATTAATCATTGAAAGTAAAGACTAAGCAGCTATAAAAAATAGTTGCTTTTTTTGTACATTTTATTGGATAGATGAATATACTGTATTAGGCACTTGTGTATTTGATGATCTTTTCATTAAATCTGAGAATAATGAACGTTTCCATAAGGGAGGGGTAGGGGTGAGATTCTATACAATCAAACTTCCAAAATTTTTAGGAGGCTTTGTAAAAGCCGTCATGGGAATCTTCCAAAAAGAGAAGTAAGTTCGTGAATAGGACTTATTCTTCATTTTAAACAGTAGAAAAAGCACCAAGATTGGTGCTTTTTTGTATTCAAAAATCTTCATTAAACACGAGTAACTTTACCTGATTTTAAAGCTCTAGTACTTACATAAACACGTTTTGGTTTGCCATCTACTAAAATACGAACTTTTTGTACATTAACGCCCCATTTGCGTTTATTTTTACGATTGGAGTGACTTACAGCATTTCCTGTACGCCCTTTCTTACCAGTAACATAGCACTTACGAGACATGTGCCCACCCCCTTATAAACTACTTAAAAAACATAAATAATAATGATGTTACATACACAAAGAATTACATACTTGGATATAGTAGCATATCAAATTCCTTTTTTCAAGTCGAGTTTGAACCAGAATTCCATAAAAAATCATCAAAAACTTTTATTATGACAATATATATAGTAAAATAAGATATAGCCCAAAGGTATACTATTTCTTAGGGGGATTAACTCATGACAATTGAAATGTCAAATCAGTTAGGCAAAGTTTTTATTACCAACGAAGTGATTGCTACTGTTGCAGGAGTTGCAGCAATGGAAGTCTTTGGCTTGGTTGGTATGGCTTCTCGTAAGCAAATTAAAGATGGTATTGCGGAATTACTAAGAAGAGAGAACCTTAGCAGAGGAATTGAAGTGCGTAGCGAAAATGAAGAGGTTGTTATTGATATGTATATTATTGTTAGTTACGGTACTAAAATTTCAGAGGTTGCTCATAATGTGCAACAAAAAGTAATTTATACATTAGAGAATACGATTGGTGTTAAGGTTTCTAGAGTAAATGTAATGGTGCAAGGTGTCCGTGTGACCCAAGTGTAGGTAAGGAGGATTTTTGTGAACGACCGACAAATAGATGGAAAATTATTTACGCAAATGGTTCTTGCTGGAGCGCAAAATCTTAATCGTCATGTAAAAGATGTTGATGCGCTAAATGTATTTCCTGTCCCAGACGGTGATACAGGAACCAATATGAATTTATCACTTACATCAGGTGTTAACGAGTTGAAGAAAATCAATACCGATCATATCGGCAAAGCTGCTGGGGCCCTTGCAAAAGGTTTATTGATGGGAGCGAGGGGAAATTCAGGAGTGATTTTGTCACAGTTGTTTAGAGGTTTCTCTAAATATGTAAGTAACTTTGAGACCATCGATAGTAAACAATTTGCTGATGCGCTTAAACTAGGTGTTGATACTGCTTATAAAGCGGTAATGAAACCTGTTGAAGGAACGATTTTAACGGTGTCTAGAGAAGCGGCTCGAGAAGCGATAAAAGTGGCTCGCCGTGAAACGAACATCGTGAAAGTGATGGAAGAGACGATTGCTAAAGGAAAAGTTGCTCTATTGAAGACACCGGATTTGTTGCCTGTATTAAAAGAAGTTGGGGTCGTTGATGCCGGGGGACAAGGCTTAATCTTTATTTATGAAGGATTTTTGGCTGCTCTAAAAGGGGAAGAAACGCTTCAATTTGAAGAATCGGTGATGGAAAATAGAGAACAAACTAGTTTGGCAGAGATGGCTCATAAACATCAACCCGTTCAAGCAAAGCTCTCAACAGAAGAAATTGAATTTGGATATTGTACCGAATTTATCGTTAGACTAAATGAACAAATAATAAAAGCTAAATCATTTGATGAGATAGAATTTAGAAAGAATATTTCTAAATTTGGTGATTCTCTTTTAGTTGTTGCTGACGATGAAATTGTTAAAGTTCATATTCACGCGGAACATCCTGGTGACGTTTTAAATTTTGCAATGAACTTTGGAAGTCTACATAAAATTAAAATTGATAATATGAGGGAGCAGCATAGCCACATCGTCTTAGGTGAAGGATATTATCATGATACTGCTGGAAATGTTGAGTCTAGTAATGGAAAGACTGAAGAAAATATGGACGATGAAGCGACAAAAGTGGTACAACCCTATGGAATCATTGCTGTTGCCTTGGGAGAAGGGATTAGTGAAATTTTTAAGAGTCTTGGGGTAGACTTCGTCATTAGTGGTGGGCAAACGATGAATCCAAGTACTGAAGATATTGTTAATGCCATGAAAGAAGTTCATGCAGAAAAATATATTATTCTTCCAAATAACAGTAATATCATTCTTGCAGCTGAACAAGCGCAAAAACTTGTGGATCAGCCTGTCGCGGTGATTCCATCTAAATCTATTCCTCAAGGAATGACGGCTTTATTATCATTTAATCCGAATGCTTCATTAGAAGAAAATAAAGAATTGATGGTTGAAGCCTTAGCACACGTTAAAACTGGACAGGTAACCTATGCAGTTAGAGATTCAAAATTTGAAGGTATGGAAATTAAAGCTGGTGATTATTTAGGGATTGCCGACGGAAAGATCATTTCTACTTCCAATGACATGCTTGAGACGTCATTTATGTTATTAAAGGAAATGATTGATACAAATCAAGAGATCTTAACCATTATCTATGGCGAAGATGTAAATATTGAACAATTGAATGAATTAGAGAAAAGAATTTCTGAAACTTATCCAGACCTCGAAGTTGAAATACATAATGGCGGTCAACCATTGTATTATTTTATTTTCTCCCTTGAGGAATAAGAGGTGACAAAATGGGGAAGGTTTATGTCGTTACTGATAGTACTGCAGATATCCCTAAAGAGCTTGCACAATCTTTAGGAATAACGGTTGTCCCATTAAAGGTACATATGCAAAATCAAACCTACCTTGATGGGGAAACCATTACGCCCAATGTTTTTTATGAAAAATTAAAGCAATCTGATGAGTTGCCAACAACATCACAGCCATCTCCAATGGATTTTGTTAAAACTTATCAAAAGTTGGCAAATGGAAATGAAGCCAAAATCATTTCGATTCATTTATCAGCTGCATTAAGTGGAACCGTCCAATCAGCACTCCTTGCTAAGTCTATGGTCGAAGAAGAAGGAATCGAAGTTGCAGTTTTAGATTCAAAAAAGGCTTCATACTCGATTGGGATCATTGTTGTAGGAGTTGCTGAAGCAGTAAAGGCAGGCAAGAGCTTTGAAGAAGCGATTCAAATAGCAGAAGAACTTATAAAGGATACTCAAGTTTATTTTTTAGTGGACTCTTTAACTTATTTACATAAAGGTGGACGTATTGGAAGGGCTTCCTCATTGTTTGGATCTTTATTAAACATCAAACCTATTTTGTCTTTGAATGACCAAGGAGAAGTTTTTGCAATTGACAAAGTAAGAGGACGGAATAAAGCGACTGCGAAGATTATAGAAATGTTAATGGATTATGCAAAAGATCAAAAAGTACGTGTAGGAATTTCTCATGCAATAAACCTTGAAGAAGCTCAGAAGCTAGAACAACTCGTAAGGGAAAAAATGAATGTTCAGGATTTTGTCATCACGGAAATCGGACCTGTTATCGGTACTCATGTAGGTCCTGGAACATTAGCAATCATGATGTATAAATCTTAGTTGAGTGTTGCTGATAAACCCCAAGCCTATTTTAAAATGTACCCTTTGTAAAGGACATTTTATTTTAGGCAAGGGGTTTTTTTACAGTTAGAAACATCAACTGAATGTCTGTTACAAAAGAAAAGAGGGAATATGATTAAATCTGATGTGAAAGTAGTTTACTCTTGCTAAAGGTTAATGAATTTGAGAAAATTTTTTATGGATGAAAGAAAGATTTTTTGCTTAGAACAAACTTGATTAGGCACAGGAGGAGAATATGAAATATCATTCTGTTTTTGATATTATTGGACCGGTTATGATTGGCCCATCTAGCTCACATACCGCTGGGGCAGCAAGAATAGGAAGAGTTGCAAGAAGTATTTTTGGTAGAATGCCAAAAAAGGCCATTATCACCTTATATGGGTCTTTTGCAAACACTTATAAAGGGCATGGTACGGATGTGGCGATTGTTGGAGGTTTATTAGACTTTGATACCTATGATAATCGAATCGTAGACTCTCTTGTGATTGCAAAAGATTTTGGCATAGACGTACAGTTTGTAATCAGTGAAGAGGAAGCAGATCATCCAAATACAGCAAAAATTCACCTTGAGGATGATCACAACTCATTGGAAGTCACCGGTATTTCTATTGGTGGTGGTAAAGCGGAGATTACTGAAATCAATGGATTTAAAATTAAGGTTTCTGGAAATGTCCCATCTTTAATTGTGATTCATGAAGATCGATTTGGTGTGATTGCTTCTGTTTCCAATGTTTTAAGTCTGTTCGAAATTAATATTGGCTATATGGAAGTAGCAAGAAAAGAAAAAGGTTCAACCGCCCTTATGGTAATTGAAACCGATCAGCCTATAAACCAAAAAGTGATGAAAGAAATTGAAGGCTTACTTCACGTAAAACGTGTTGTTCTTCTTAAAACCAGCTAGTGGAGGAAACGACAAATGAAATTTACATCTATTACTCAACTTGTAGAATTGGCCGAATCACAAAATAAGAAAATTTCGGAGATCATGATCGAATCGGAGATGGAAATACACAATCGATCTAAGGAAGATATCGTTGAACAAATGAGAAATAGTTTATATGTGATGCGTGACGCAATTGAAAAAGGCTTAACAGAAGAAATAAAATCGCGAAGTGGCTTAAGTGGTGGAGATGGGAAAAAACTTGCTCAATATCTGGCAAATGGCCATTATCTCTCAGGTTCAACGATTCTTGAAGCGGTAAGTAAATCTGTGGCTACCTCAGAGGTAAATGCTTCCATGGGAACGATTGTCGCAACTCCGACGGCTGGTTCAGTAGGGATTTTACCTGGAACGATTTTTGCTTCCGCAAAAAATTTGCATTCTTCAGAAGAAGAAATGGTTCATGCTTTATTTACAGCAGGGGCGATCGGATTAGTCATTGCAAACAATGCCTTTATTTCTGGAGCAGCAGGAGGTTGCCAAGCAGAGGTCGGTTCAGCTACAGCAATGGCTGCAGCCGCTGTGGTTGAAATGGCAGGAGGTACACCAACCCAATCAGCCAATGCATTAGCTATTGCATTGAAAAATATGCTAGGTTTAACCTGCGATCCTGTAGCGGGTCTTGTTGAAGTTCCTTGTGTGAAAAGAAATGCGATGGGAGCTGCAAATGCAATGATTGCAGCTGATATGGCATTGGCAGGAATCCAAAGTGTGATTCCGCCAGATGAAGTGATTGAAACCATGTATCGTATTGGCTGCGCTATGCCGATGCCTTTAAAAGAGACTGCTTTAGGTGGTTTAGCAGCTACACCAACCGCAAGAAAATTTGAAGTAGAAATTTTTGGAGCACCTTTACACAAAAAGAAATGAGTATCGATCCATTACAACAAGAAGTAGTTGGTGTAAAAGGAATAGGAAAGCAAAAAGCAGATGATCTTTTGGGTATGGGTATACGTACGGTTAAGGATTTATTCCAATATTTTCCTTATCGTTATGAAGACTATGGTGTAAAAAAAATCACTGAAGTTTCACACGGGGATAAGGTCACGATAGAAGGGAAGATTTATAGTGACCCTTTATTAAAACGACTACCAAATAAAAAAAATATAGTATCTGTTCGCGTCGTTGTTGACCAATTTGTCATTACTGCAACTTGGTTTAACAGAGCTTTTTTGAAAAATCAATTGAAAGCAGGACGTCCAATTCTCCTAACTGGTAAGTGGGATAAGTATCGATTACAAATCACAGTAAGTGAATCAGAGTTTTTGGACAGGGCGGTTAGTACAAAAAAAGGGAATCTTTTACCTTTCTACACCTTACCAACAAATATGAATCAACAGGGATTTCGAAAAATCATGATGCAAAGCTTACAACAGTTTGACCTAGCAATCGAAGAATATCTTCCACAGGATATCATCGATCAGTACAAATTGTATACGTTACGCGAGGCATATCAAGCGATTCATTTTCCCAAAAACACTCAGGATGGAAAACTTGCTCGAAGAAGACTTGTATATGATGAACTTTTATTCTATCAAATAAGCCTTCAACTTTTTAAAAAAATGAACCGAGAAAATTGGGAAGGGATAGAAAGAAATATCGATCTGCAGCAACTCATCCCGTTGATCAAAACCCTTCCTTTTGAGCTTACTCAATCGCAAAAAAGGGTGTTAAAAGAAATTTTACATGATATGTGTCAATCCTATGCAATGAATCGATTACTTCAGGGGGATGTTGGGTCTGGGAAAACAGTTGTGGCTGCCATTACCTTATATGCAAATTTTTTAACTGGCTACCAAGGAGCGTTAATGGTTCCTACAGAAATATTGGCTGAACAACATTTGGATTCATTAAAAGAGATTCTTACCCCTTTTGGTGTTGAAATTGGCTTATTGACAGGTAAATTGACAGAAAAACAACGGCACCAAATGCTGGGGCAGTTACAAATGGGGATGATCGATGTCATAGTGGGTACACATGCTTTAATACAAGAAGATGTTCAATTTCACAAACTTGGTTTAGTGATTACCGATGAACAGCACCGATTTGGAGTAGAACAAAGGGCTTTATTAAGGAAAAAAGGGAATGAAAAGACCCCTGATGTTCTTTATATGACAGCGACACCAATACCTAGAACATTAGCCATTACCGCTTTTGGGGATATGGATGTTTCTACGATCGATGAATACCCAGCAGGTAGGAAGAAAATTGAGACTTATTGGGTAAAACCGGATACGTTTCCGCGAGTCTTAGATTTTATGGAAAAACAAATCAATCAAGGTAGACAAGCTTATGTCATTTGCCCCTTAATTGAGGAATCAGATAAGTTAGATGTTCAAAATGCTATCGACATTCATGCGGCACTTATTCAACATTTCCCGCAATATCAAATAGGACTTATGCATGGGAGATTGCATCCTAAAGAAAAAGATGAAATCATGTTAGGATTCAGTATGAATCAGATTCAAGTCTTGGTTTCAACAACTGTGGTAGAAGTTGGAGTAAACGTTCCTAATGCAACGCTGATGGTCATTTATGATGCAGAGAGATTTGGATTAGCCCAATTGCACCAATTAAGAGGAAGAGTAGGAAGAGGTTCTGAACAATCCTATTGTATTTTGTTGGCTGATCCTAAATCAGAAACAGGTAAAGAACGGATGAAAGTCATGACAGAAACAAATGATGGTTTTGAAATTGCGAGAAGAGATTTGGAATTGCGAGGGCCAGGTGATTTTTTTGGTGTAAAACAAAGTGGAGTACCTAATTTTAAACTTGCTGATCTGATAGAAGATTACCGTACATTAGAAGTTGCTAGAAAAGATGCAGAACAATTGATTCAAAATGAAGAGCTATGGAAACAAGAAAAATGGAGTAGGTTAAAAAAAGAAATTGAATTATTAGGCTTGTTTCAGAAAAAGACAGTTGATAGCTAGAAAAAAAATCCCACAGAGAAAAAAAGCCTCTGTGGGGTTAATGCACGCAAGGTGCATCAACGAAATGGGAGAGGAGAAACCGGAGGAAGAGCTTATGGGGAAACGTAAGTCTTCTCCGCGGTTGTCTGCAATACCATTTGTATTGCTAATACTAGGATTACCGAAAATGGGAATATTATACCTGAAAAAATAATTTTTTTACTGTATAAGGAAAGAGTGATTTCATGAGAGTCATAGCTGGCCAAGCGAAGGGAAGATTCTTAAAGCCTGTCCCAGGAACCCATACGAGACCAACTACAGATAAGGTAAAAGAATCCATTTTTAATATGATTTATCCCTATATAAATGGGGGGAATGTGTTAGATTTATTTGCTGGTACAGGTGGGCTAGGTATCGAAGCTTTAAGCCGTGGAATGGAACACGCCATTTTTATAGATCGTGATCGTAAAAGTATTGAAGTGATCAAACAAAATTTAGAAACGACTGGGTTTTCTAGCCAAGCAGAAGTTTATCTCAATGAGGCTGAAAGAGCTTTAAAGGTATTGTATAAGAGAGAAGTGCATTTTGACATGGTTTTTCTTGACCCTCCTTACAAATTAAATATGATAGAAAAACTATTACATACATTTTATGAATACACTTTGATCAATTCTAATGGTATTATTGTTACTGAACACGATAGTAAAGTAGAGTTAGCTGAACGAATTGACCACTTTCGAGTGATTAAAAAAGCGATTTACGGAAATACAAGAATCACAATTTTTCAAAATGAAATCTAATCGTCATACAATAAATGGAGGTTTAAACATTGATACACGCAGTCTATCCAGGAAGCTTTGATCCTGTGACATTTGGTCATCTAGATATTA
Organism: Tepidibacillus sp. HK-1; assembly: GCF_001748485.2. Classification (NCBI taxonomy): domain Bacteria; kingdom Bacillati; phylum Bacillota; class Bacilli; order Caryophanales; family Bacillaceae; genus Tepidibacillus; species Tepidibacillus sp. HK-1. The sequence continues at coordinate 34,253 of NZ_BDGM02000022.1, forward strand.
TCCAAAGAGGAGCAAAAATCTTTGATAAAGTAACAGTGGCAGTTTTAATTAATCCAAACAAAAACCCTTTATTCACAGTGGAAGAAAGGGTTGAACTCATTCGTGAAGCGATAAAGGGGATACCACATGTAGAGGTTGATAGTTTTCATGGATTATTGATTGATTATATGCGATTAAAACAAGCAAATACGATTATTAAAGGGTTAAGAGCCGTCTCAGATTTTGAGTATGAATTGCAAATGGCTTCCATCAATCGAAAACTTGATGATGATATTGAAACTTTTTTTATGATGACTAATAACACATATTCTTACTTAAGTTCAAGTATTGTAAAAGAAGTCGCACGACATCATGGTTCAGTAAGTGACCTTGTGCCTCAGTTTGTAGAAGAAGCACTTAAGGAAAAATTCAATACCAAGAAATAATACAAAGCACCTACAGCATCAACTACGTAGGTGCCTTCCTTCTTTATCAATCGCAAAAAGAAACTATTTACCGTGTTTGCGTTTGATTGAATAAGAAAAGAGTGATAACAGAAGCAAAATAAAAAGAAACCATAATAGTAATGTACTTTGGTAGGTAAAGGTATTCCAAAGAGAAACAATTGAGGTCTGACTTGTAGAATATTGGTATATAAATGTCGGCAAACTATTTGCAGCTTGCTCAAGATGAAATGGTTTCCAAACGATAAAAGAAATCATAAAGGCGATAAATGTGTGAAGAATTCTTGCAAGTAAAAAAGGTGTATAGCGAATATCTGTCCTTTGCAGAATAGCAGCAATCTGAGCATGGACAGAAATGCCACTCCATGCAGCAATACCGCTTACAATCGCTAATTTTTCGACCATTGGAATACTTGTAGAAGCTTCACTCACTGTTTTTGCACCTAATGTGACTTCAAAGAAACCGTAAATTATCGATTGGGACATTTCAGGTGCAATGCCTAATGGGAGTAAAAACAGAGTGATGCCCTTCGTAAGGATTTCTGTAAATTGAATTTGTGTCAAAATCGATAAAATAACGGAAAATACCATAATAAATCCGCCGATCATTAACAAGGTTTGTATGGATGAGGTAACAGCATCTCCGAGTAATTTTCCTAACTTTCGGCCATCATTTAATCTAGACCGATGCATGGCCTTAAAAGCTTTAACCAATATATTTCTTTGGTTATGTAAACGGTCTGGAATGATAATACGCTCTTTATTGCTTCTTTCATGAAAACGCATAATAAAACCTAAAAGAATACTTGAAGAGTAGTGAATAAGTGCAATAAGAACCCCTAATTCTACATCATGAAAAAAGCCGACTGCGACGGCACCGAAGAGAAAAAGTGGATCAGAGGTACTTGTAAATGACACAAGCCTTTCTCCCTCTATTCTTGTAATCATGTTTTGCTCTCTTAACCGAGTAGTGAGTTTTGCTCCCATAGGATATCCTGATGCAAAGCCCATGGCTAAAACAAAGGCACCTACGCCTGGCACATTAAATAATGGTCTCATTAAAGGTTCTAATAAAACACCCATAAAATGAACGACCCCAAATCCTAATAAAACTTCCGATGTAATAAAAAAAGGCAATAATGCCGGGAAAATAATATCCCACCAAATTCTTAAGCCTTGTAAAGAAGCATCAAAGGCTGTATCGGGAAACATCACCATGGCAATGGCCAAAAAAATTGCTGCTATGCCAGAAACTAAAGTTTTTAAATGAGAACTTCCAATTTTAGATGTGTTCATAGCATCCCTCCATTCACCTTCCTTTTACATATGTACGTAAGGTCTGTCCCGTTTAGACCAACCTTTCATACTTTGTTATTGGAAGGAATACTGGACTATCTCTACATGAAAGGCATATGATTGAAAAAGAGGTGATATACAGATGAGACCAAAGATCGGAATTGCCCTTGGCTCAGGAGGGGCAAGAGGATTAGCCCATATTGGGGTTTTGCGTGTGTTGCAAGAACATCAAATTCCCATTGATTTTATTGCTGGTAGTAGTATGGGAAGCTTAATTGGTGCTTTATTTGCAAATCATAATGATATTAACATGATTGAAAAATTAGCGATTCATTTAAAGCGTAAATATTGGTTAGACTTTTCCGTTCCCAAATTGGGGTTGATAACTGGTGATAAGATAAAAGAATTAATACGAATCCTTACTCATGGGAAGAATATAGAAGATTTGCCGATTCCCTTGGCTATTGTTGCCACAGATATTGAAAACGGCCAAAAGAAAGTATTTCGTGAAGGGCCAATCGCTCAAGCTGTTCGTGCTAGTATTTCGATTCCAGGAATTTTTGTTCCGGAGAGAGTAAATGATCAACTTCTTGTAGATGGAGGGGTTGTTGAACGTGTCCCTATCCATTCGGTACGAGAAATGGGGGCAGAATTTGTGATCGCTGTAGATGTTGGGATGGTTGACGCTAAAATGAAAGTAAAATCGATTTTTGATGTAATAACTCAGACGATCGATATTATGGAAAGGCAAATCTATCACCAACAAATCATAAGTGCCGATTACGTCATTCGCCCTAATGTTGGGGAGATTAGTACGACATCCTTTACAAATGTGAAGGAGATTATTGATGAAGGTTATCGAAAAGCTAACGAAGTGATTGAAGAAATTAAGGAAGCACTAATACAATGGGAGAATCATCATGGAAAAAAATAATAATGTTCAATCGCGTAAAATAAAACGGATTCAATGGGTGGTAATGGTTATCATTATTTTTGTTTACCTCACATTTTACATACCAGTACCTTATTTTATTACAAGTCCTGGTTCTGCAATGGAATTAAGTCCTATGATTGAAGTACAAGGGGGATACAAAGAAAAAGGAAATTTCTTGTTAACGACCGTTGCACTAGGAACAGGAAATTTGGCATATTACCTTTATACATATCTAGACCCTTACATGGAGACGCTTCCTAAAAAGGCAGTTTTAGGTGAAAATGAAAATCCTGAGGATTATTCGAAGAGGCAATTGCAGGTGATGAAAATATCCCAAGAAGATGCAATGATTGCAGCTTTCCAAGCCATTAACCAACCAATAATCGTAAAAAATAATGGAATTCTCGTGATGGAAGTGGTTAAGGGGATGCCAGCAGAAAACATATTTAAAGTAGGAGATTTAATTATCGAAGTTGATCACCAATCAATAAAAGAAGTAAAGGAGTTATTACATATACTTGAAAAGAAAAAGGTTGGTGAAAACATTGATGTACGTTTTATAAGGGAAGGAAAAACTTACTTAAAGTCAATACAATTAGCTAAACTTTCTCAACAAACCTCTTTAGATCTGGAAACAAAATCTCAAAGTGAGAGGAGAGTGGGTTTTGGAATTTATCCTGCTCAAGAAAGAGAAGTGATCCCATCCAAAAAAGTTGTATTTAACACAGAAGATATTGGCGGACCTTCAGCTGGTTTAATGTTTACTTTAGAAATCATCAATCAATTGACTTCGGAAGATCTCACAAAGGGCTATCAAATTGCTGGAACAGGTACGATTCAGCCAGATGGAACCGTAGGGCAGATTGGGGGAGCTCGCTTAAAAGTAAAGGCCGCTTATGAAAAGGGGGCAGAGATCTTCTTTGTACCAAAAGATATTGCTACTGATGATACAAACCAAAAAGAAGCTAAAGAGTCAAATCGCTCCTTAGGAAATCCCCTTACAATCGTACCCGTATCTAATGTAAAAGAAGCCCTAAAATATTTGCAAGGCTTATCCCCTAAGGAGAATAAAAAATAGGTTTTTGTTTGTATTCTAACTTTGTTAGTAAACGATTTTTTAATCCTAATTCGTAAACCATACTTGCTTGAACATCCGTTTCAAACATTTGCGGTTGATGACGAGAGATTTTTGTGATCATTGGAACTTGTACCTGATGTTTGATTCGATTTAAATAAGCACGTCCGCGTTCATTAAATCCTAAGATTCGCAGATAACTAGGACCTTTTTTCATATCTAGTGAAGCAATTTGAGCCTTTGTAACATTTAACAAGATATGAAGGAGCATCCGTTGGAGTTTTGTCCGTGTATATCGTTTTGTTTTGATGGACTGAATCAATTCTTCAAAATTGGAAGAGGTAAAAGCATATTCTTTTAACCGGTACTCTATCCCTTCTTCAATACCATGTATTTCTTTTAGTTGAGAATGGGACTTAGTCGTTAAGAGAAATTGGAGAAAAGGGAAAAAGTGATCCCAAGAATGGATTCTCTGATGTTGTAATTCTCGTTCTAATTCATGGTAGGTACTAGAAGGTACGACGGGTTCAATTTGATCCAAACGGTGGGTTGAAAGAATATTTTTTCTTATCGCTGTTGCACTTGCAAAAGAATCAAAATGATTAAGCATAGGTTCGTGATAATGGACTGATTTTCTTTGAATTGTGTGAGCTTGAATCTTACTGTTTAATTTTTTCAATTGGATCAAATATTGTAGGCCCAAAAGATCATTTGGTTCTTTTAATCGAACATGATCCTGTTCAAAAAATGACTCTAAGGATAGAGATAGTGCTTTTGGGTAAGAATGGCCTAATGAAAGAGCTTCTTTTATTCTATTTTGGAATGAATCGGGTTCCTTGTATAATACATGGGCGATCTGGTATAAGGACGAGATGGAATTTGACTCGCTTCCAAAGACCAAGTGATCAACCTTTAAATGTTCAAGAATGGAAATCGCGCCAAATGCAAACCAATCGGCTGATTGAGTGGCAAAGATCGTTGGCAGTTCGATAACAAGATCAATACCTTGGCGTAAAGCCATTTTGGTTCTTGTCCATTTGTCCACAATCGCAGGTTCTCCACGCTGAACAAAAGAACCGGACATTACCGCGATCGTGGTCTCAGGATGGATCATTTTTTTGGCCTGCTGTAAATGGTAAAGGTGGCCATTATGGAATGGATTGTATTCAACAATAATTCCTAGTGTAGTCATAAGAATCCCCCGTTTCAAAGGTATTATAACCGAAGAAACAATGATTGACAAATTTAAAAATGATAAGATATAATGAAACTTGTTGTTTATGAGGTGACAGTCTTGATTATCAAAACTTGGGAACTGGATAAAAGCAAAGTACCTTTAAAACTTCACTATACTGAAGATTTGTCTCATTTAACAAAAGAGATTGACCAGATTAAGGGGATAAAACCCGTTGAAGTGACAGCTCTAGCTGATAAAACAGCAGATATCTACATCCTAAAAGGACAAGTCCAAACCATATTAACATTACAATGTTCAAGATGCTTATCCTTTTTCGACTATCCATTGCAAAGTGAACTTGATGAGGTCTTTTTATCCAAAGATTTGGAAGAACAATGGGACGATGACGATGAGAGGATTCATATCTTACAGAGTGATGAAATCGATGTAACTGCTGTTGTCCAAGAAAATGTATTGTTAAATATTCCTTATGTCCCGGTTTGTCATGAGGAATGTAAAGGACTTTGTCCAACCTGTGGAATCAACTTAAATGAGAGAACATGTGAATGTAAACAGGAGAAGGTTGATCCTAGGTTAGCAGATTTAGCAAAATGGTTTGACCAAAATGATACATCAGAGTAAAATAAAAAGGTCATTTTACTCATTTTGTATAGACTTTAATCTCTTCAAGGAGGTGGGATTCATGGCAGTACCTTTTAGAAGAACTTCTAAAACCCGTCGCGATAAGCGCCGTACTCATTTTAAATTGGAAGTACCAGGAATGGTAAAATGCTCACAATGTGGTGAGTATAAATTAGCTCATCGTGTATGTAAAAATTGTGGAACTTACAAAGGAAAAGAAGTTATAAGTAAATAATCTCAGATAGCAAGGACACAATGTTCTTGCTTTTCTATTTTAATCGTTATACTTAATTTTCCTTTACCGCTTGAAAAAGCGGTATTTTTTTACTATACTAATTAGTACCTGATACTAAAAATAGGTGATAAGATTAGGTGGTGATTACCATCGCACGAATTCCAAAAAAGAAAAGACAAGAAGAATTAAAAAATGTGGTGGATGAAAATCCGTTGATAACTGATGAAGAACTAGCAAAGAAGTTTCAGGTGAGTATTCAAACGATTCGCTTAGATCGAATGGAGCTAGGAATTCCAGAACAAAGAGAACGGCTAAAATCGATGGCTAAAGAGAATAATGATCATGTAAAATCATTACAAATAAATGAAGTGATCGGTGAAATCCTCGATTTACAATTGGATCAATACGGAATCTCGATGATGGAAATTCAAGAGGATCAAGTTTTTAATAAAACGGGAATTGCTAGAGGACATTATATATTTGCACAGGCCAATTCATTAGCTGTCGCGTTAATCAATGAAGAAATTGCGTTAACAGCTAAAGCTGAGATTCGTTTTATTCGACCTGTTTATTTAAATGAAAGACTTGTCGCTAAAGCAAAAGTGATCGACCAACATTTTGATCGAAGCGAAATAGAAGTAGAAACCTTTGTGAGAAATGAGATTGTGTTTAAAGGAAAATTTACGGTTTATCGATCCAAGGGACTATAGCTTGAATAGGAGGATCGTCATGAAAATTGCGATTGATGCTATGGGCGGTGATTTTGCGCCCAAGAGTACAGTACAAGGGGCAACTGATGCCGCAAAACGTTTTAATGATATTGAGATTGTCCTGGTTGGCAAAACAGAAGAAATCAATAAAGTGAAAACTGAACCCTTCCCAAAGAACTTGACCATTCAACATGCGGAAGAAGTGATTTTGACTGAGGACGAACCAGCTAGAGCGGTAAGAAAGAAAAAAGAAGCATCATTAGTCGTGGCATCAAGAATGGTAAAAGAAAAAGAAGTGGATGCAGTGATTACCGCTGGTAACACGGGAGCCTTTATGGCTTCTGGGTTATTAATCGCAGGAAGACTAGCTGGAATTGAAAGGCCAGCATTAGCTCCTGTTTTACCAACAATGGGTGAGAATGAAATTTTAATTCTTGACGTAGGAGCAAACATGGATCCAAAGCCAGAACATCTCGTTCAATATGCTGTAATGGGAAGAATTTATTCGGAACAAGTTTTAGGCATACAAAATCCGAGAATTGGATTATTAAATGTTGGTACAGAGGATACGAAAGGAAATGAACTGACAAAAAAAACATTCCCACTCTTAAAAGCACTTTCAGTCCAGTTTGTCGGAAATGTAGAAGCTAGGGATGTTTTAAATGGCGTATGTGATGTGCTGATTACTGATGGCTTTTCTGGGAACATTCTTCTTAAAACAACAGAGGGTGTTGCTAGTACTGTTTTTCAATTGCTAAAAAAGGAATTTATGCATAACACATTAACAAAATTAGCAGCTGCGATACTGAAACCAGGACTTAAGAATTTCAAGAAAAAGTTGGATTATTCCGAAGTAGGAGGAGCTCCGCTTCTCGGAGTAAATGGTGCTTTTATAAAAGCACATGGCTCATCAGATAGCAAAGCGATTATGAATGCTGTCCGACAAGCTAGATTATTTTTGAAAAATCAAGTAATCGAAAAAATAGAGCAAGAAATTGCAAAAGGGGTGGAGAATCAAAATGGTGACAAATAGTGTTGGAATTTTAGGTATAGGTTCGTATGTTCCAGAAAAAGTGTTAACAAATTTTGATTTAGAAAAAATGGTAGACACCAATAATGAGTGGATCGTCTCAAGAACAGGAATTAGAGAAAGAAGAATCGCTTCCAAAGAGCAAGCTTCGTCTGATTTAGCTTATGAAGCTGCAAAGCTAGCTTTAGAAAGAGCAAACATAACACCAGAACAATTAGATTTAATCATTGTCGCAACGGTAACACCTGACACATCTTTTCCTTCAACTTCTAATATTTTGCAAGATAAATTAGGGGCTAATCGAGCAGCAGCTTTTGATTTAGCAGCAGGTTGTTCAGGCTTCATTTATGGTTTATCCACAGGTTCTCAATTTATTAAATCAGGTACTTATCAATATGTTCTTGTTGTGGGCGTAGAAACATTATCTAAAATTACAGATTATACAGATCGAAATACTTGCGTTTTATTTGGTGATGGTGCTGGAGCAGCTGTCCTTGGTCCTGTCGAAGAAGGGTATGGTTTTCTATCCTTTGAATTAGGCTCCGATGGTTCAGGTGGTAGTTTGTTAAAATTACCAGCAGGTGGTTCAAGAATGCCTTCCTCCGATGAAACTGTACAGCAAAAATTACATTATATTCAGATGGCAGGTAGCGAAGTTTTTAAATTTGCAGTTAAAACGATGGAACAATCACCAATGCGTGTAATTGAAAAAGCTGGTCTAAACAAAGAAGATATTGATTTTCTTGTACCCCATCAAGCGAATTTAAGAATCATTGACTATGCTGTACAACGCTTAGAATTAGACCGCGACAAAGTCGTTGTTAACCTTGATCGTTATGGCAATATGTCTTCTGCCTCGATTCCGGTTGCCTTGGATGAAGCTTTACAAGAAAAGAGAATCAAGCATGGCGACTATGTCTTGCTCGTTGCCTTTGGAGCCGGTTTAACATGGGGAGCAACTCTTCTAAAATGGTTTGAGCAAAAGTAAGGAGGATTTAAATGCAAAAAATAGCGATCATTTTTCCAGGGCAAGGTTCCCAATATGTAGGGATGGGATCCGAGTTTTATAAAGAATACCCAAGTGCTAGGGAAACGTTTCAACAAGCCGATGAATGGCTGGGTTATTCTTTATCTGGATTGATGTTTAATGGACCAGAAGAAGATTTGCGATTAACAGTCCATACACAACCAGCAATCCTTACTGCTAGCTTAGCGATATGGAATGTAGTTAAAGAGATGGGAGTAAGACCAGATTTTGTTGCTGGGCATAGTTTAGGAGAGTATAGTGCCTTAACAGCAGCAGAGGGTATATCTTTTAAAGATGCTTTGCAGGCAGTTAAGAAACGGGGCCAATGGATGGAAGAAGCCGTTCCAAATGGGGAAGGTACAATGGCAGCCATTATGGGAATGGAAAAAAATGAATTAGATCAAGTCTGCCGTGAAATAACAGAAAAAGGCCATATTGTGGAATTAGCTAATCTAAATACACCCAATCAGATTGTCATCTCTGGAAGTAAAACCGGGGTTGAAATGGCTAGCCAAGAAGCAAAAGCAAAGGGAGCAAGAAGAGTTATCCCCCTAGCAGTGAGTGGTCCATTCCATTCCCGCTTGATGAAACCTGCGAAAGAAAAATTACAATCTTACTTAAATGAAACAAAAATAGTAGAACCAATAGTTCCAGTTGTCATGAATGTAACAGGCAAACCTGAGACCAATCCTGTAACAATCAAACACCATTTAGTAGAACAAGTGGTGTCCCCTGTTTTATGGACTGATTCAATCGAATGGATGATCGACCAAGGAATTGATACATTTGTTGAAGTGGGTCCTGGAAAAGTACTAACAGGATTAGTGAAGAAGATTAATAACCAAATACAAACTTATTCGATTGAAGATATTACTTCATTTGAAAACTTTAAAAAAAGCTTAAAATAAAGGGGGCAATCCAATGCTGAATTCTAAAGTGGCTATTGTAACTGGCGCTTCTCGGGGAATTGGTAGAGAGATTGCATTAGTTTTAGCAGAAGCTGGAGCCAATGTGGTTATCAATTACATGGGAAATAGAGAAAGAGCTGAGGAAGTAGCAGAGCTCGTAAAGGAGTTAGGAAGAGTAGCATTAGTGGTACAAGCTGATGTGTCTAACCCTGATGATGTAGAAAATATGGTGAATCTGACTTTAACCAAATTCGGTAAAATTGATATACTTGTAAATAACGCTGGTATTACTAGGGACAACTTAATTATGAGAATGAAAGTAGAGGATTGGGACACTGTCATCGATACCAATCTAAAAAGTGTCTTCTTGTTAAGTAAAGCTGTGTCTAGGCAAATGATGAAACAAAGAGAAGGAAGAATCATCAATATTTCTTCAGTTGTCGGTGTTCTTGGTAATCCGGGACAGGCGAACTATGTCGCTGCAAAAGCAGGGGTAATTGGGTTGACTAAGACATTGGCCCGAGAGTTTGCATCTAGAGGAATTACTGTTAATGCGGTAGCCCCAGGTTTTATCGAGACAGATATGACCGCTTCTCTAAAAGAGGAGATTCGAACACAACTATTATCGCAAATCCCATTAGCTCGTCTTGGTTCAGCCAAAGATGTAGCAAAAGTTGTCAGATTTTTGGTATCTGAGGATGCTAGCTATATGACTGGACAAGTGTTACATGTAGATGGTGGACTGGTCATGTGACTAGTTTTTTCCTAATCATTTTCGTATAATACTGGAGAGGAGGTGAACGATCGTGGCAGATATATTTGATCGTGTAAAGAAAATTATTGTAGATCGTCTGGGAGTTGATGAAGAAGAGGTAAAACTTGAGTCTTCATTTAAAGATGATCTTGGCGCTGATTCATTAGACATTGTAGAATTAGTGATGGAGTTAGAAGATGAGTTTGAGATAGAAATTTCTGATGAAGATGCAGAAAAAATCTCCAAAGTAGGAGAAGTTGTAGATTATATTAAAGCTCATCAGTAAGTACAACATAAAGTCCCGAACTTCCGGGACTTTCTTCTCAATAAAGAATGTATAACTTTCTTTTCCTTAAACAGCGTCATAAGGGGTGTAATAATGGATAAACGTGTCGTTGTAACTGGTATGGGAGTCGTTTCTCCTATTGGGAATCATATCGACTTATTTTGGCATAACTTGATTCATGGCAATTCAGGGATTGATTATATTACTCAATTTGACACTGCTGATTTTACAATTAAATTTGCAGGGGAAGTAAAGGATTTTAATCCTGAAGAATATATCGATAAAAAAGAGACGAAAAGGATGGATCGTTTTACTCAATTTGCTATCGCTGCATCAAAAATGGCAATTAATGATGCAAATTTAGTGATAGATGATACAAACGCAGATCATGTGGGCGTTTATATCGGCTCTGGTATTGGTGGGTTAAAAACAATAGAAGAACAACATAAAGTCATGCTGGAGAAAGGTCCAAAACGAATTAGTCCATTTTTTATTCCTATGTTAATAGGTAATATGGCATCTGGACAGGTTTCTATATTTACAGGAGCAAAAGGACCAAACAGTGCACCTGTTTCTGCATGTGCAACTGGAACCCATGCGATCGGAGATGCGTATTTGATGATTCAACGTGGGGATGCAGATGTCATGATCACTGGAGGAACTGAAGCAACCATTACCCCATTAGCGATCGGCGGTTTTGCTTCTATGAAGGCTCTTTCTACACGAAATGAGGATCCAAAAAGAGCAAGTCGCCCTTTTGATAAAGATCGAGATGGCTTTGTCATGAGTGAAGGAGCAGGAATTCTGATTTTAGAATCGTTAGATCATGCTTTAAGTCGTGGAGCAAAAATTTATGCTGAAGTGATTGGCTATGGTGCTACTGGAGATGCCTATCATTTAACAAGTCCTGCTCCTGGTGGAGAAGGTGCAGCTAGAGCAATGAAAATGGCTTTAAGAAGGGCGAATATTCAACCTGAAGAAGTAGATTATATTAATGCTCATGGAACTTCGACTGAATTGAATGATAAATTTGAAACCATGGCGATTAAAGCAGCATTTGGAGAGTATGCTTATAAACTGGCTATAAGTTCGACAAAATCTGTAACAGGACATTTATTAGGAGCTGCTGGAGCAGTTGAAGCGATTGCGATGGCGCTGGCCCTACAAAATGGAATCATCCCGCCAACGATTAACTATGAAACAAGAGATCCTGAATGTGACCTTGATTACGTACCCAATGAATATAGAAAACAAGAAATTAAAGTTGCACTATCCAACTCACTAGGATTTGGTGGTCATAATGCAACGATTATTATGAAAAAATATCAAGAATAGGAACTTGGTGGTGACAATAGTGGCAAGAGATTTTAAACTGCTTCAAGAAGATTTGGGTATTTCTTTTCATAATACCCAAATCTTGAGGCAGGCTTTTACCCATTCCTCTTATGTGAATGAACATCGTAATCGTAATTTACAAGATAATGAACGTTTAGAATATTTGGGTGATGCAGTATTAGAACTTACGGTATCCGACTATCTTTTTCATAAGTTTCCAAAGATGAAAGAGGGAGAAATGACGAAGCTAAGGGCTGCAATCGTTTGTGAATCTTCTTTAGTAGACTTTGCAGAATTCCTTCATTTCGGGGACTATATCTTACTTGGAAAAGGCGAGGAATTGACTGGAGGAAGGGCTCGCCCTGCATTACTTGCAGATGTATTTGAATCCTTTATTGGTGCTCTTTATTTGGATCAAGGAATCGAATCAGTAAAACAATTTTTAGAGAGGTACGTATTTCCTAAGATTGATCACGGTGACTTTTTTCTTGTTCATGATTACAAAAGTCAATTACAGGAGCTTGTTCAGCATGATAACTTAGGAAATATCGTATATCAAATTGTTGAAGAAATTGGCCCTGCTCATGATCGTGAATTCCATTCTGAAGTACAAATTGAAGGAAAGGTATACGGCCATGGGATTGGTAAAAGCAAAAAAGAATCTGAACAACAGGCAGCTCGACAAGCTTTAAAAAAATTAGATGTTAACGTATAGAAAAAGGGAGCAAACCACTGCTCCTTTTTTTTTTAAAGATTAAGAAAGTATAACTTTCTTCCATTTCTTAATTGGAAAGCATAAATTTCTTTTATCATGGTACCAGCAAAAGTAACCTCGAAGGGAATCGTCACTTTTGTGGGCTTTCATTCATGATTATGATAAAATAAAAGAATTGAAATAGGTTTTAAGGAGAGGAAAGCATGTACCTTAAAAGAGTAGAATTATCGGGGTTCAAATCATTTGCTGATCGAACAGAATTTGAATTTGTTCCTGGAATTACAGCAGTGATTGGTCCGAATGGTAGTGGAAAGAGTAATATCACGGATGCGATCCGCTGGGTTCTGGGTGAGCAAAGTGCCAAAACCCTCCGCGGCGCAAAAATGGAAGATGTCATTTTTGCGGGAAGTGATTCTAGAAAACCTGTTAATTATAGCGAAGTATCTCTTACATTAGATAACCAAGATCGTTCATTAGATATGGAATATTCTGAGGTGACCGTTACAAGAAGACTTTATCGTTCAGGTGAAAGTGAATATTATATCAATAATCAACCTTGCCGTTTAAAAGATATTACTGAGTTATTTATGGATACAGGACTCGGCAAAGAGGCTTATTCCATAATTGGCCAAGGTCGTATCGAAGAGATTTTGAGCTCTAAATCAGAAGATCGCAGAGGAATCTTTGAAGAAGCGGCAGGAATCGTTAAATATAAAACAAGAAAAAAGGAAGCACAAAAAAAATTAGATGAGACAGAGCAAAATTTAGTTCGAATTAATGATTTGATCTATGAATTAAAAGATCAAATAGAACCATTAGAAGAACAAGCAAAAGTAGCAAAACAATATAAAGATTATGCGAATCAATTAAAGGAATTAAATATACAATGGTATGTTCATGATATTGAAAAAGCCCATTTGGAATGGCAAAACACTGAAAATGCAAAAAAAGAATTGACTAAAGAACAAATCGAAATCACTTCCCAGTTAAGTCAAATGGATGCGATTATTGCAGAAAAACGTTGGCACATTAACCAACTGGAAAATGAACTAGATGAACTCCAGCAACAATTACTCAACATAAGTGAAGAAGTTGAAAAAACAGAGGGGAAAAGAGAAGTCTTTCGAGAAAGAGAGAAAAATAACCAGACGATAAAAACGCAAACGATTCAAAATCTTGAAAAATTCCAATTTAAAAAAATTGAAATTCAAAATCATTTGCAGCAAGAAAAAAAGCGACTAGAAACGATAGAAGAGAAGATCATTCAACTTTCAAAACAACTAGCGAATGAAGAAAGTTCCTTAAGTCAACTGATCGCTAATCATGAAGATAAAATAGAAGGTTTGAAAGAAGAATATTTTGAACTGTTAAATGAAATGGCAACCGTTCGAAATGAGATTCGTCATTTGGCGAGTTCTAAAGAAAGTCTTACCTACCGTATTGATAAGTTAAATGGAGAGAGAGAGCAAATTGAAAAAGAAAAGAAATTGCATGCTGAAAAGTTGGAAAATATTAGTCGTGAAATCCAACATACTCAGGACGAAATTGAACAACTCTCCGAACAGTATCGTGAACAGCTTCATTTACAACGGGAATTAGGAAAGCAACAAGAAGAAAAACAAGCAACATTATTAGATCAACAACAAAAGTTAGATGCTTTAAATTCCAGACAACAAGTACTAAGGGAAATGCAGGCAGATTTCTCAGGATTTAACCAAGGGGTTAAAGAAATACTAAAAATCCGGGAAACTCAAAAACTTAAAGGTATTCATGGTGCAGTTGCCGAATTGATTCAGGTCCCCAAAAAATATGAGATAGCGATTGAAGTCGCTTTAGGTGGTTCTTTACAGTATATTGTTGTAGAGAATGAAGGTGTTGGCAGACATGCCATTCAATATTTAAAAGATAAAAAACTTGGGAGAGCTACATTTCTACCTATCGATGTCATCAAAGGCAAGAAAATAAGTTCATATGATTTAGGTAAAATTCAACAGGTCAATGGTTATGTTGGCGTTGCCATCGATTTAATTGAAGTAGATATACAATACAAGGATATTATCGAATATTTTTTGGGACAAGTAATCATCACTTCCGATCTAAAAGTGGCTAATGAAATAGCAAAAACATTAGGATATCGTTATCGCATCGTTACTTTAGAAGGTGATCTTGTCAACCCAGGGGGGTCGATGACTGGAGGAAGCCAGCAAAGAAAAAATATCAATTTATTAAGCCGACAACGAGAAATTGATGAATTGACAGAGCAAATTGAACAGACAAAAAAAGAGTTATCCAATCAAAAAGTTGATATGGAAAAAATCAAATTAAATATTCATTCGACACAGGAACTATTGGAGAGAATTCGTAATCAAGGTGAGAAAGAGCGGATCAAAGAACAAGAACTTCTAGGAAAGCATAAACAAATTGAAATTGAATTAAAAAATATTGAAGAGCGTTTGATGATTATCTATCAAGAAATCGAACAATCAAAAGACGAATGGAACAGTTATCATACGAAAGAGGAAGAATTAAAAAATACCCTTGAAGAAAAGGGTAAAAAGGAAAAGCTACTGCAAAAAAATATTGAAGAGGCAGAATCGATTAGAAAACAAGATGAATCCACAAAGGAAAAAACCAATAAAACGATCACAGATTTAAAAATCGATCTGGCTCGTTTGCAACAAGAAAAGGATAGCAGTCAATCATTAGTTGTAAGACTAGATACAGATTTGAAGGAGGCCTCAGCTTCACTAGAACAACAACAACAAATTTTGATTCAATTAGAAAATGAATTGATCATACAGAAACAAGATGAATCTACAATTAGTGACACCATTAAGGAGTTACGAATATCAAAGGAACAATTCCAAAAACAAATCGAAGAAAAACGAAACGTTCGTACAAAAATGCTTCAAGAAATTGAAACAGAAGAGCTTGATGCAAAAGAAATCAGAAAAAAATTAAAGACAGTGGAATCTGGTATCCATCAATGTGAAGTAAAAATAAGTCGCCTTGATACTGAATTAGAAAATTTATTAACACAATTAACAGAAGAATACCAAATGAGCTTTGAATGGGCACGACAACAGGTAATGAAAGTTGAAAATATCGACTTGGTAAAAAGACAAGTGAAAGAATTAAAAGAAAAAATTCAAGGTCTAGGTTCAGTCAATCTCGGAGCTATAGAGGAGTTTGAAAGAGTATCTGAGCGTTATCAATTTTTATCTACACAAAAAGATGACTTGGTTGAAGCAAAACAAACGTTATATCAAGTGATTAAAGAAATTGATCAGGAGATGGCAAAACGATTTATTGAGAGTTTTGAAGCGATTCGAGAACAATTCCAAATCGTTTTTTCCAAACTATTTGGTGGCGGTAGGGCTGATCTGATATTATCTAACCCAGATCAATTGTTAGAAACGGGAATAGAAATTGTTGCACAGCCCCCTGGAAAAAAACTACAAAATTTAGCCTTATTATCTGGAGGAGAAAAAGCCTTAACAGCGATTGGTTTATTATTTGCAATCCTTCGCGTCAAACCAGTGCCATTCTGCGTTCTTGATGAAGTTGAAGCAGCACTTGATGAAGCAAATGTCTATCGATTTGCTGAATATTTAAGAGAATTCTGTTCCTATACACAATTTATTGTCGTAACTCATCGAAAAGGAACAATGGAAGGCGCTGATGTGTTGTATGGAGTGACCATGCAGGAATCTGGGGTTTCTCGATTGGTTTCAGTCAAATTAGAAGAAAAGGAAAAGTCGATGCAATTGGCCTAGGAGGGATTAAATATGGGTTTTTTTAAGAAATTAAAAGAAAATATTGCCAATAAGACACAAGAAGTTACCTCAAAGTTTAAAGAGGGATTATCTAAAACCAGAGATTCATTTGTAGAAAAAATGGAAGACTTAATCGTTCGTACCAAAAAAATTGATGAAGAATTTTTTGAAGAATTAGAAGAAATTTTAATTGGTGCTGATGTTGGTGTTCATACAGTTCTTGACTTGATCGAACAATTAAGAAAAGAAGTAAAAACTAGAAAAATTGAAGATGCAAATCAGTTAAAACCTATTCTAACTCAACAAATCGTAAACTTTTTAAAAGATGGGCAATCAAATGAATTAAATATTCAATCTGAAGGTTTAACCGTTATTCTTTTTGTAGGAGTAAATGGAGTTGGGAAAACCACTACGATTGGCAAACTGGCTCACAAATTAAAAAAAGAAGGATTAAAGGTGATGATGGCTGCAGGTGACACCTTTAGAGCAGGAGCGATTGAGCAATTAGAAGTTTGGGGAGAACGAGTAGGGGTAGACGTCGTTAAACATCAAGCAGGTTCTGATCCAGCTGCTGTGATTTTCGATGCCATTCAATCAGCAAAATCAAAGCAAGTGGATGTACTGCTATGTGATACGGCTGGACGTCTCCATAATAAAGTGAATTTAATGCAGGAGTTAAATAAAATTTTTCGCGTGATTAAAAAAGAGATTCCTGAAGCACCTCATGAAGTCCTATTAGTTTTAGATGCAACGACTGGCCAGAATGCGTTACAACAAGCCAAATTGTTTAAAGAATCTGCAGGTGTTTCAGGTTTGGTCTTAACTAAATTGG